>CAJQQY010000359.1 GCA_905480595.1 uncultured Saprospiraceae bacterium
CTTCCAGATTTTGAAAATCTGGAAGGACTGTAAAGTAATAATTTCAAGTAAATTTATTAGCCTTAAGCCCACTTCTCCGTAGCTATCATTGCCTTGGGATAATCCAATCCTAACTTCAAATGAAAATCACTTTGCTCATCATCTGAAAGGATATCTGGTCGATGAATCTTCTCTACAGGCAACTCTGAAAGTTCTGGCAACCAATGTTTTACATATTCTCCCTCTGAATCATATCTTCTAGCTTGTGATAAAATATTAAAGTATCGATTCTCTCTTGGGTCACTTCCGACACCTGCTATATAATTCCAATTTCCCCAATTCGAACAAGGGTCATAATCAATCAACATCGACTCAAAATACTCTGCCCCCATTTGCCAATTCACCTTCAAATCTTTGACTAAAAAACTCGCCACATTTTGTCTTCCTCGATTAGACATAAATCCAGTCATAGCCAATTCACGCATATTTGCATCGATAAAAGGAACACCTGTTCTTCCATCAATCCATAGTTGCAACAAATCTTTATCATTTTTCAAATTAGGATCAATTTCTTCTTTGGTTCCTCCTTTTAGGAAAATTTTATTCCCATGTTTTTTTCCCATGAATCGAAAAAAATCTCTCCACAACAATTCAAAAAACATCCAATAAGTAGAATCATTTTTAGTTCGTTCAGCCTCATATCTCTGAATTTCCCAAAAAATTAATTTCGGAGAAAGACAACCTTGAGCTAAGTATGCAGAAAACTTCGAAGAGTAATTTTCACCCAGTAATTCATTCCGCGTTTTTTTATAAGTAGCAATTGCGTCCGTCCCCCAAAGGTAATCTTTCAACCTTTTGATTGCAGCAGTCTCTCCACCTTTAAATTGGTAGGCAGCTCGACTATCAATTTTGTTCTCACCATGCCCAAAGTCTTGAATTGTTGGGATTTCACCAGATTCCACTTCACAAGTAAGTGGTTCAAATTGTTTAGATGGTGCAGCTAAAGGCTCTCGAATTTTGACAAATCGTTCCACCTCTTTTCTAAAGGTGCTAAATGTATCTGGACAATGTGGAACGGGGAAAGGAAGGTCACCGGTATAGTACAACATTTTTCCTCTTGAAAAAATAATCTCTTGCCCGATTGACCATAATTTATTTTCCAAAGCATCTTGAACCGCCACTTCCTCCTTTGTTCTTTCTCGATTACAAAACACCCAAGAGGATTTTATTTTTTGTGCGATATTGAAAATTTCTTCTTCAGGTTTTCCAACTCTAATTATCAAATCACTTCCCAATTTTTTTAAAGAGTTACGCAAATCTTCTACACTCTCAATAATGAATTGGGCACGATGTCTATTCGTTTTTTTGAAACCAAATTTAGTTTCTCCTTGAAAAACTCTTTCATCAAAAACGAAAACAGGAACCACTTCAACACCAGATTCCATGGCATGCAAAAGAGATTCATTATCATGTAATCTTAAATCTTGGCGAAACCAAACGATGACTCTCTGCTTTTTCATATTGAAATATTTATGGGTTTTTAAATCGTTAAAAGGCTAACAATAGAAACCACATTAAGTTCGGATTTTTCAGGTATAAAACTACGATGAGTGAAGTATTTTTTTTATTAAATTTTCTATCCAAGAAGATAAATTCCTCTGAATGAAAAGGTAGGAATAAAATATTTTGAATGTGTAGGAAAACTCATTCGAACATCAATTCCACAATCTTTATTTAGAAAAAATGTAAGAATTAATTAACGTGAAATTTACCTGCTTGTTTTCCTTTGTCATTCACAACTTGATAAACATACATTCCACTCGACCAATCAGAAAGTCCAACTTCTAACTCTTGACTTCCTTTTGGCAAATTAATTGATTTTAAAATCTGACCTTGAAGGTTAAATAAATTCAAAGTGGTATTTTCCTCAAGATTTTCATATCGAATATTGAGTTGATTTTCGGCATTAAATATTTGGATTTTATTTTTTTCAAAAACACCTTCTTCGACTGAATTTGTTATCCCCAAATAAGGAGATCTTGCTAATCCATTAAATTCTGAATTTGAATTCGAAAATAAAATTGTAGTGAAATCTCCAGCAAAATAAATCTCATCTTGAAACACCTCAGCTGCACGAACAGACTTATCAAACAACGTTCCTAATCCACCCAATCCGAATCCATAATCTCCTCCAACCACTACAAAACCTTTTGACAAAATCATACCAAAGAATGGTTGAATATCTCCATAACTATAAATGGTTCCGTTATGTTCCATAAAGCCATGAATTCGATTTTCACCTTCAGTATAACCTATTTGTTCGAACATACTAAACTCCCAAAACCCTGCGGTTAAAACTCCCAAATCATTTTCATATTCCAAACTTCCTCCCGTATAAATTTTTCCATCACTCCCATAAAAAGTAGTTTCAACAGATTCTATCGCATTATCAAAACCACTCTCCCAATCATTATTATACCAGTAGCATAAATTTTTTGTGGTAAAGCTATTGACATTTGAATTGGAAATATCAGGAGCAGTTTCTGTAAAGTCCCCACCAATCAAAACATGACCATTAATATTTTGCAAACTTCGAACTGGGCCGTTGACAGTAAAAGCATCATCGATATATTCATAAGTGATCGTTCCAGGAATGAGTCTTCTCGCATAATTATTCCACTCAGGATTATTTCCATTTGGTAGCTTTGCTAAATATTTAATCGGTTGATTATCAATATTTTGAAAATCGCCACCCGCTACTAATCCACCATAATTTAATAAAGAATAAACCGTTCCGTTCATTTCACCGCTTTGCATACTTTCCCATGTCGAACCATTCCAAAATGCAATATTGCAAGGCTCTGTACTTCCATATAAACTAAAATTTCCTCCAATGTAAAATTCCCAAGGTGACTTAATGGAAATTGTAAAGATTTCTCCTTCTACTCCATCTCCAAACGTTTGCCAGTTTTCGCCATCCCAAGCAATTATACTATTAGCAGCAACTCCATCTACCTCTGTAAAGTCACCAGCCAGAATCAGAAGACTACCATTTGAATTTGTTTTCATCACATTGATCTTTCCATCCACTCCTCCTCCATTTCCAACTTCAGAATATGATTGTGTAGCAGGAGGATAACCTGGTTGTATCCATGCCAACTCTGATGTGGTAAATCCATTTTCAGTAGCCCACGTATTAATTTCAGGATATTCCATTTCTAATTGAGATAGGTAAGCAAAATTGTTCTCCTTTCTGATTTTTTCTACCAAATCATTAGCCCCACTTTTTTGAATTAAATGGCCAACGGCACAAGCAGTTTCCAAATGATCGACAAAGTAAGGTTGCCGATTTTGATGATAAATATTTTTTGGAAAAACGCCACTTGCTGCATATTCTTTTAAAATATCTAGGAAGTGATTTCTATTAAGAACTTGTGAAGAAGTTAAATTTGTAACAATACGTTTACGTAATATCTCCTCTACCAAAAACAAGTGCATTTGAATCCTAAATTGGTCAGAAGGAAATGAAATTTCTCTATCCAAAATAGGAATAGAAACATTTTGCTTCGACCATTCTTTGTTCACCTCATTCATATGCTGAAAAAGTGTTTGTTTTTCTTCAGACTGAATGATTTGTCCAAAAATGATACTTGTGAAAAATAAAAAAACGAGAGGAAGGGTAATTACTTTTTTCATAGCGTAGAGTATTTGATGAAAAAATAAAGATATGCTAATTTACTAATTTTGCGCCTTATTTTACTCTTGGGAAAGTAAGATAACGGTTTTTTATTTTTTGCCGCTGATTGGACTGATTATTATGATTTGTTAAGATTTACCCCAAGGTGAATGTTGAAAATACAAGTTGGAAAAACCATGAAAGATCATAATAATCAGTCCAATCAGCGGCAAAAACCTAATGCAACGCCGCCCGAATTTCCAAACTATCAATAATCTCCCCTTCTCTCTCAATCCACCAAGCCAAGCGATCATAAACTGTTTTTTCATCAAAATAATTCAAGGCCATTTTCACAAACACATGCCCATGTTTCGCTTCTGATGCCCAAAGGATTTTATAAAACCGATGCATTTCAGGATCTTTTTGCGCTTCTGAAACTAGTCGAAATCGTTCCGCCCCACGAGTCTCCACAACTGAAGCGATTAGCAAACGATCCATAAATCTTTCCTCACGTCCGGAGTGACACAACTTTAATAATTTTTTCAAATAAGGATCTTCTCCAATCGAATGCTGCAAGGGAATTCCATTTTTTTCCATCAACTCATACACTTGTTGGAAGTGCTCCAACTCTTCAATTCCAATCTCAATCAACTCAGGAATAATCTCTTTTCGATCTGGATATTTGGCCACAAAACTCATCGCCATCGCTGATGCTTTTCTCTCACAATCAATATGATCTTGAAGGAAGGCAGGAAAATCTGCCATCACCGCATCTATCCATTCTTGCTTACTAGGAACTGTAATATCTATATTTAATTTCATCGTATTTTATCTTTGAAATGATTCAATTTTAAACTCTTAATCTCTTCGCAAATGTAAGAATTGAAAAGGTCAAAAAATATTAGTTTAGCTATAATTTGGTTTTTTATTTTCGGTTGAAAACGTTCTTACAATTGTTTTTGTTAATTTGCCCATTTTAAAAACTTATAAAACATTTAAAAACTTGATCTCAATAAATCAACCTTTACCCAATTGGTCAATCGAACCTATTTTTGGAAATGAGGTACCTACAATCACTGACTTTTCTGGAAAACCTACTTTGATTTTAATTTTCAGTTTGGGATGTCCTGGATGCTTAGGAAGAGCGATTCCCTTTGCCAATCGTATGGTTTTTGAAAATGAAGAAAATTTAAATGTGATTGGAATTCACTCTAATTTTGAAGGGGTCGATTTCACCCTAGAGAAATTTCAAAAAGCTAAAGATGATTTCTTCATGCGATTTGATTTTTTTAAGGATAAAAATTATGACACTACTTTTTTAGATTATGGAGCAGGTGGGACACCTCATTGGTTGTTGATAGATGAAAATGGAAATTTGATTTATTCTATTTTTGGGTCTGATCCGAACAATGGTCTTTTGCGATTAGATCTAAAAATTAAGGAAATTTTTCAAAAAGAAAGTCAATTATAAAAAAATACCATTTTGATATTTAACGGCTCATTAGAAGAATTTTTATTCGCAGCTGAAATCGTTCCAGAGCGAATGTATATGTTTGAACAAGATCTTCATACTGGGCTAAGTGTGATTTGGAATGTGGGAAAAAAAGCAACTTTCACGATTGATAAAACTCCAATTACGATTGGAAAAAATTGCATTATTTTTATAACAGGTTTTCACACTATTGACTCTTATAAATTTGAAGAACTTCGGGTGATTCAATTCAACAAACCTTTTTATTGTGTTGAAAATCATGACAGCCAAGTTGGTTGCAAAGGTTTACTTTTCTTTGGAGCTTCCTCTGTTCCAAAAATTAAAATTTCAAAAGAACGCAGTCGAGCATTTGAATTACTTTGGGAAATTTTAATCATGGAAATCGAAGAAGAGGACGATGAATTAAAAATGGAAATGCTTAGAATTTTACTCAAAAGATTTTTGATTCTCTGTGTTCGAATTTTTAAAAACCAGAACTATGTCGGTATCAAAGAAAGCACAAGTATTGGTCTCATTCGGGAGTATAATTTTTTGGTAGAAAAATATTACAAATCGAAAACGACTGTAGCCGATTATGCTAAAATGCTTTTTAAATCTCCCAAAACACTTTCTAATCTTTTTAAAAAACACATCGACAAAACTCCCTTGCAAATCATTTCTGAAAGGCGATTACTTGAAGCCAAAAGAATGCTAAAATATACTGATCAAAGTATTCAAGATATTGCGGACGAACTTGCCTTTAGCGATATCCAAGCCTTTAGTAATTTTTTCAAAAAAAACACTCACCTCACTCCTACTGCATTTAAATTATCCCAAAGCAAATAGGAATTATTTACAAATAACAAGGAATTTTGATTTAGTAAAAAACTAACCTTTGCTCGTAAATTTGTACTATTATTTAACAAAACAAAAAGGAGTAATTATGCTTAATTGGAATGATGTAATCAAATACGCCAACCATGGTAATCTCGCCCCTGAAAGAAGGGTAGAAAAAACGGATGATGAATGGAGAGTTCAACTTTCAGAAGAAGAGTTTCGAGTAACTAGAGGCAAAGGAACGGAAGGGCGGTTTACAGGTGAGCATTGTTCACGATATGATCCAGGAATTTATTCTTGTGTTTGCTGTGACACAAAACTATTTGATTCTGGAGAAAAATTTGACTCCAAAACGGGCTGGCCAAGTTTCACTCAACCAGTTCAACCAAATGCTATTAAATACGAAAAAGATGGTGGTTTTGGAATGGTAAGAATCGAAGTGATGTGTAATGTATGTGATGCTCATTTAGGACATATTTTTCCAGATGGTCCAGCACCAAGTGGTTTGAGATATTGTATTAATTCTGTTTCACTAAAAAAATTAGAAAATGAAAAATAAACAATTAGCAACATTCGGAGGAGGATGCTTTTGGTGCATCGAAGCTGTCATTCAAAGATTAGAAGGAGTAGAAAAAGTAGTTTCTGGTTACGCTGGTGGTCATGACACAAATCCAAATTATAGATCTGTTTGCTCTGGGGCAACTGGACATGCGGAAGTAATCCAAGTTAGTTTTGATACGGATAAAATTAGTTATGAAGATTTGATTACTATTTTTATGACCAGCCATGATCCAACTACTTTGAATCGACAAGGTGCTGATAAAGGCACTCAATATCGTTCGATCATTTTACATCATGATGATGAGCAAAAAGCAATTATTGAAAAGGTTTTGAATAATTTAAAATCAGCATTTAGTTCATCAATTGTAACTGAAGTAGCTGCATTAGATAAATTTTTCGAAGCGGAAACAAAGCATCAAGATTACTATAATCGAAATTCATTTGCAGGATATTGCCGCGTGGTGATTGATCCAAAAATTCAAAAATTACGAGCAAAGTATGCTGATAAAATGAAGAAAGAAATTTCTCAGTAAGCCATGACTTTGAGATAGGTTATTTTCATAAAAAAAGAGGGTTGGTTTTTTACTCCCAATCCTCTTTCATTTTTATTTTTTCTATGAAAATTTACAAATCAGAAAAGTGGATAACTTTCCCATCATATTTGAATTTTGTATTATTCTCTTTTGCCCTAGGAAGTCTTCGCTGATAATTTCTTACAATAGTTGAGGCTTTGCTTTCCATCACACGATCTGATATTTTCACCTTCTCACCATTTGTAACAGCATCCGTCACATAAGAATGAAGCAAAACTTTATATTGTTTTTTGAAAAGATTTGGATGATTAAAAATATCCGTTCCTAGTACTTCATCTCCACTAACCACAACCATTCCGATAACATTGTCCACATCATCCATTTTGTCTTCGAAGAAAGCTAAATATTTATTTCGTTCCACGGTGTAATCTTTTGAATCTTCCAAAGCAGTATAAGTTCCAGTTGAAGAACTCGCTTTATTATTCATCGTCAAATCACCTACTGCAGCCCAAACACTATTTTGATTTTTTTCATATTTTACTGTTCGACGAATATTATTTGACACTACATTATAATATCCTGAAAAAGCAAAAACTTTTCGATCTTTCTTTTGCTTTTCGGTTTCCTCTTGCTCACCAGCATCTCGATAATGCCATCTATTTTGTTCTACACAAAACACTTCAATACTTGCCAAAGTCCGTGGAGGCAAAACCATATCTTGCGCTAAAACTCGATCTTGATTTCCACCTTTCACCACATCACCTGCCATCAAATAAACGGTGTCTTGACTTTTATTTTGAACCGTCAAACTATTAACTGCACCAGCATCATCAAATCGGCCGTAAGGTTTTTTCTCCGTAATTCTAAAACCTTGAATGTCCATCGCCTCTTTTAAGTTTTTAAAATTAGCTAATTTAGTATGTTCTGCAATATGAGCCTCAGAAGCAATGATTGGATAAATTCTTATTTTTTCAAAATCCAATTCCTCATTTTTAGTTAAATCTATTTCGAAGGTTGATTCAACCTGGGGAGAATTGGTTTCGTTTTTTGCGGTTGGATTATCCTTTTTTTCATTTGCACAGGAAGCGAAGAATAAGACCATTAGGAAAGCAATTTTTTTCATAACTAAGTTTTATAATAAAGAAAATTCAATTTCGGGAAAATGAATTTGGATTCCAAGTTTTTGGGAGATTAATGAAAATCCAATAACAAAATCAATCTCAAAAAAATTCCTAAATTTGAGATTCAATTTTAATCAATAAATATTTACTAAATGCAACCACTAGCGGAACGATTGCGACCCAAAACTTTGGATGACTATATTGGCCAAAAACATTTGGTAGGCGAAGGAGCCGTCTTGAGA
>CAJQQY010000360.1 GCA_905480595.1 uncultured Saprospiraceae bacterium
TGCGGGCTATGCGATTAAAAACACTAGAAATAAAGGGATTCAAAAGTTTCGCCAACGAAACTGTCATCAATTTCAGCGAAGACGTCATTGGAATTGTGGGGCCAAATGGTTCAGGGAAGTCGAATATTGTGGATGCGATCCGTTGGGTTTTGGGTGAGCAGAAAAGTAAAGAGTTACGTTTAGACAAAATGTCAAGCGTAATTTTTAATGGAACGAAAAAGAAGAAAAAAGGAAATACTGCTAGTGTGACCTTGACTTTTGAAAATACTAAAAATCTCCTTCCTACAGAATATCATACTGTCTCTATCAGCCGTATTTTATATCGAAGTGGTGATTCTGAATATCGCCTCAACAATGTTCCTTGCCGACTCAAAGATATCACGACTTTATTTTTGGATACAGGAATTGGCTCTAATTCTTATGCGATCATTGCATTGGGAATGGTCGATGATTTGTTGAATGACAAGGATAACTCTCGTCGGAAAATGTTCGAGCAAGCTGCTGGTATATCAAAGTATAAGAGACGAAAACATGAGACACTTAATAAATTAAAAAATACAACCGAAGACCTTGATCGAGTAGAAGATTTATTATTTGAAATCGAAGGCAACTTAAAGTCACTCGAAAAACAAGCGAAGCGAGCTAAAAAATACTACGAACTCAAAGACAATTATAAAACGTTAAGCATTGAGTTGTCGAAATTTAAATTATCAGCTTTCAGCGGAAAGAACAAAGATTTCTCTGAAAAGATCCAAGCGGAAGAAGATAAAATTCGCGAAATGGATGTCAACTTGAGAAACTTGGAAGCTACTTTGGAATCTGAGAAAAAGACAAATTTGGATTCTGAAAAGTTATTATCAGATTCTCAACGTGAATTAAATGAGTTAGTCAATTCCATTCGAGAAATGGAAAATCAAAAAAATATTGCTGTTCAAAAAGTAGGTTTTATTAATCAAAATAAAACGAAGCTAACAGAACAAATTACTTCAGCAGATTCTAAAGTTGTCGAACTTCAAAAAGCGATAGACATCAATCGAAGTGATTTGAATTTGGATAAACAATTAGAAGAGCAACTTGATCAGCAATTGGATAAAGCGAAATCTGACTTAGATCAAATCAAAACTAATCATGGTGATTTGAAAACAGAGTTGGACGAATTTTTACAAAGCCAACAAGTAGTTGAACGAGAGATTTTTGAATTGGAAAAAAACAAGGCGATCAATGGTAATCAAATTGAAAACCTGACTGCCGAAATCCAAAGAAGTGCTGGAGATGTTGAGGGTCGTCAATCTGAAATTGGTTCTTTGGAAACTAAACTAACTGAAATTCGAGAAAGTGAATCTTTCAAAATGAATATGCTAAAAGCATTGGAAGAGGAGGAAACGCAACGTCAAAAAGATATTGAAGTAGCTGAAAAAGAGTTGGAAGATTTGACTAAGCATATGACAGATGTCAATCGTTCGCTTGATGCTAAACGAAATGAATATAAGTTGACCAAAGACATGGTAGATAATTTGGAAGGATTTCCAGAGTCGATCAAGTTTTTGAAAAATCATAAAGATTGGGCGAAAAATGCTACGTTATTGTCGGATTTGATTTATGTAAATGAAGATGTGCGAGTAGCGATTGAAAATTATTTGAGTCCATATTTGAATTACTATGTGGTTCAAAAAATGGATGATGCCTTCGATGCAATTAAATTGTTAGGCAACTCTCAAAAAGGGAAAGCAAACTTTTTCGTTCTTGATGCTTTCCAAAATTATGTTCCACCAATGACCATGGTTCCTGGCACACAGCGTGCTATCGACCTAGTTCAAACAGACATGGAATATTTTAATATGTTTAGTCATTTATTAGAAAATGTTGTTGTGACAGATTCTGATAATTTGCAACCTGAACTAATTAATAAAAATGTAACAATACTTTCACGGAGTGGGAGAGTAGTGCAAAAGAAGTATTCTATCTCAGGTGGTTCAGTAGGTTTGTTTGAAGGGAAAAAGATTGGACGGAAAAAGAATTTAGAAGTATTGGAGCAAACCATCAAAAAATTAGAAAAAGAAGAAAATAAGTTTTCTACTGTTTTTTATAATTTAAAATCAAAAATAGAAAACCTAAAAGGTGCGAGAAAGGATCAAGTAATTTCAACTGAGAAAGATGCGTTGAGTCAAATTGCTCAAAACAAAGTTTCGTTGATGACTCGATTGGAAAACTTCGAATCTTTCATCACAGAAGTAAATGACAAAACTGCTCAAGCGCATAAATTGATCGAAAGTTTAAATGCTGCTAATGATCGTTTTGAACAAAGTCTTTTGGAAAAAAGAACAGAAGCAGAAAATGCTAAAAAGCAAATTTCTGAAAAAGATGATGGTTATCGAGTTTTAGCAGATCAATTAAGTGCGGCTTCGCAGGCTTATAATGAAAAGAACATTGAATTCATTCGTCAACAAAATAAGGTGACGACAATTCAGCGTGATTTGAAATTCAAAGAATCAACTTTGGAAGAAACTAAATTTCGTTTAACTCGAAATCAAAAAGTACTTGAAGAAAATTCTGAGGAGTTAGACTTTTTGAAAGAAGATATCGAGAAATTTGACACAGAGTTGCTCGTGAATTATGGCATTAAAGAAACGAAAGAAAAGAACCTTTCGGAAGCCGAGCAAATCTATTTTAAAGCGCGGGGAGGAATCAATGAAATTGATGATGAGTTAAGAAATTTAAATCGAAAAAAACAAAACTCGATTACGCTACTATCTTCTCTCAAAGAAAAATACAGCGAGCTTAAACTCAACATGGCTTCCATCGGGGAGCGATTAAAAATTGAATTTAATATCCTTATCGATGATATTATTAATGAAGTTCCTGATGAAAATCTAAATGTCAAAGAGCTCGAAGAAAAAGTAGCTAAACTCAAAAGACGACTTGACAACTATGGTGAAATAAATCCAATGGCTGTTGAAGCATACGATGAAATGAAAGTTCGTTACGATACTATTTCTGATCAGCGAAATGATATTTTAGAGGCAAAAAAATCATTGCTTGAAACGATTAAAGAAATCGAAAATAAGGCAACATCACAATTTATGGAAGCTTTCGAAAAAGTAAGAGTTTACTTTAAAGAAGCGTTCCGAACACTATTCTCAGAGGATGATGATTGTGATATTACATTGGAAGATGAGGAAAATCCATTGGATTCTAAAATTCGAATTTTAGCAAAGCCAAAAGGAAAACGTCCTCAATCGATTAGTCAATTATCTGGGGGAGAAAAGACTTTGACGGCTACTGCATTGTTGTTTTCTTTATATCTTTTAAAACCAGCTCCTTTCTGTATTTTTGATGAGGTCGATGCACCTTTGGATGATGCAAATATTGAGAAATTCAATAAAATCATTCGACGGTTCTCGGTTGATTCTCAGTTTATAATTGTGACTCATAATAAAATGACGATGGCAGCGGTGGATGTAATTTACGGAGTCTACATGGCTGAACCTGGAGTTTCTGGCGTAAGTGAAGTTGACTTTAGAGATTTGGAAGAGACAAGTCAACTTGAAGAAATCATACAGAATTAAAGGAAACTAAATATTAAATGTAAAAATGCATTTTGGATTAATTTCCAAAATGCATTCTTCTTTTATGTGGAGTTTTAATTATATTTATTGAAAATATAAAACAATGAAAAATATAATACTCACCTCAATTCTTCTTTTATTCTTTTTGCAATTTGGAATAAGTCAAAGCGAGCCTCGAATTAAAGAGTATTACAATTCTATAAAATACTCTAATGTTGATACTTTTTTAACCTATGAAAAAAAATATTATGACTATGATGTTTTTGGAAATCTTATTTCGGAAATAAGAAAGTATTACAATGATGCAGGTACATTAACTAATTGGGATGGAACATTTTATGAATATACCTCTAACCATCTTCCTAAAAAAGAATCTATTAAAAGATATAATCCTGATGTTGATTTATGGATTACAGAAGAATGGATTGAATATAAATATGATTTAAAGAATTGCTTAGTCGAAGAAATTCACATAGCTAATATAGGTGGGCTTACAAAAAGAATAAGCTATGAAGTGAATGATAAGTGCCAATGGTTATTTAATTATGTTGAAACTCCTGATTGGTGGAATGATACACTACTAGTTCAAATTTCCTATGAGGAAAGAGATTATTACTACGACGTTTCTGGAGATTCAGCTTATTTGGACAGATGGAATTTTCATTTTTTTGATGAAAAAGAAAACTTAATTGAATACCATTATATTTTTACTCAAACTCAACACACAGGACATTATGAATCAAGAACAACCATAGAATATGATCAATTCAATAATCCCACAATGAGAAAAAGTTATAGGAGATACTCTGAATATGATGATTGGGATTTATGGTTTACTTTTAATTTTTACAATGAATATGATAACAATGGTTTTCTTATTGGAAAACGAGAGGAGCTTATTTCATCTTCTTCAATTGCTAATCCTAACTACGCCCATACATTCCAATATAAAAATTCATGTGAAGGAATCCATGAAATAATAAATATAGAAAATACGGAATATGGTACAAAAAGAATAGAAGAATTTATTTATGAAGGAATAAATGACTGTTTAAGTTTGGAAAAAATAAATTTAGAAATTGAAGTTTACCCTAATCCATCTACTGGAATATTTAATATCACAAGCCCAATTTTCAAAACTGGAAACACAGAAATTCTAGTGTACTCAATCGACGGAAAAGCATTGTTACAAAAAACAGAAATCAGCAGATCATCCTCTTCCTCCATAGATTTATCTCTGATGCAAAATGGTTTATATATTTTACAATTAAGAAATGGAGATCATTTCGTGAAAGGAAAAATTGTAATTGCAAAGTAATAGTAATAAACTTTAGTTAGATGAAATTTTCGATAACCATAATCTTTCTTTTAATGTTCTTTTTCCAAAGTGGAATCAGTCAAAAAGAACCCCGTGAGATTAAATATATTCATTACCAAAGCAATTGGCAAGGATCTGATTTTAGAAAAATATTTGAAACTGAAAAGTCCTATGCTTCTAATGATAGCCTTTTAACTAAAATAATTAAACTATATAATGAAGACGAAACCATTCATTCCTGGCAAGACAGAAGGTATGAATATGATGCTAACAATTTATTGAAAAAATACACAGCAAGAAGATATAATCAAGATGTTAATTTATGGATTACGCAATATTGGGTGGATTATCGATATGATCAAAACGGCTGTTTGATCCAGGAAAAAACTACTCAAAACATAGGAAGTCAAATATCTAGAAGAAAAAGTTATTCGCGAAATTCAGTTTGCCGAATAACTTTCCAATCAGATGAATGGTTAGCGAATGGATTTGACTTAAGTGAAAAAGATTATTTCACCAGAGAATATCATTCTGATGGAATTTCCTATGACGAAAAATTCTATTCATATACCTTCATAGGTGGAAGTCCTTATCTCAAAAAAGATAGGAAAATTATTTATGGTCAAAATAAAAAAATATCGGAAGCCTATTGGACCATTTTTTCTTCTTCCGAAGACACTTTATATCATTCGCAAAATTTCTACACTTATGATGAGTATGATAATATAACATTGGAGACAGAATATCGGAATCAATACAATAATGGTTGGCAACTAAATCGACAAACATTCTATGAAAATGAATATGACGAAAATGGGTTTTTAATTAATAAAAAAACGGAGGTATGGAATTATGATGATGCTACTTTGCCAAATGGTATCTTAAGTTACAGCAAGGAAGATGTGTATCAAAATTCCTGTGACGGAGTTGTAGAAGAGTATTCAACTAGGGAAGGAAATTCTGATATAGAAGATCGTTATGAATATGTTTATGAAGGGATTAATGAATGTTTGGATATTGAAAACTTAGACCTTAATTTAGTTGTTTCTCCAAATCCATCAAATGGGATTTTAAGAGTGTCTTCCCCTATTTTTAAAACTGGAAATACTGAAATTCTAATTTTTTCCATTAACGGAAAAGTATTGTTACGAAAAATAGTAAACAGCAGGTCAACCTTTTCTAATATTGATTTATCCAATCTTCAAAATGGTTTTTACTTATTCCAATTAAGAAATGGTGATCATTTCTTGAAAGAAAAGATTGTGATTACTAAATAGTTAAAAATGAAAAAAATAATATTAATTGCATTTTCATTTTTCCTTTTTTTTCAAAATGGAATAGGGCAAGCTGAACCTTTATTAATCAGATATGATCGATTGGTTTTTGATTATTCAAATAATGATTTTAGAATACAATCTCAGAAGAAGTATGAGTATGATGAATTTGGAAATGTAGTTTTTCTTGAAAGGAAGAATTATTTAGAGGATGGGGAGGTTGAATTTTGGCGGGGTTGGTTTTATGATTATGATAATAATCATTTATTAAAAAAACGAAAGTACAGACACTACAATGAGGCGGTGGATTTATGGATTACAGATTTTTGGTATGAGTATTTTTACGATGAAAATGATTGTTTAATTTTAAGAAATTCTATCTCAAATTTCGGAGGGGGAGGAGTAAACGAAAAAGTTGAATACGAACGAGATGAAGAATGTAGAATTATCTCTATTTCAAAATTTTACAAACCAGATCCATTAGGACCTTTTAAATATATTTCCTACATAACTAGAGATTATCACTCTGATGAAATTTCATATGAGGAGAGAAAACATCAAATGTCTTATACAGGAGATTCGCTATATTTAAAAGAGGAAGAAGAAATTTGGTTTGATGAACAAGGCGAAGTCTCCACTCGCTTATGGAAATCATATAACGAAGAACAAACTGTTTTTAATTTTTGGAAGGATTCTTATGAATATGATATGCATAGGAATCTAACTAGCAAAAAAGGATATATAAAATATCAAGATTCTGCTAACTGGGTTTTAAATAATGAGTTAAACTACTTTTTAGAATATGATGAAAATGATTTTTTAATAGAAAGTCGTAAAGAGTATTTTTCTCATGATACTAATCCTCCAACGTTATACCCAAATTTTACTAGAACGATTAGTTATGAAAATTCATGTGAAGGAATTCCAGAAGAAATTAATTCTATTTATGAGACAGGGTCAAAGGTTAAAGAAATAAATGTATATCAAGGAATAAATGAATGTTTGAATTTTGGAGAAATAGATTTACCTGTTGATGTTTATCCAAATCCTTCGGAAGGTTTTTTTGAAATATCAAGCCCTATTTTTAAGACTGGAAAAACTGAAATTTCAGTTTATTCTATGGACGGAAAAGTATTGTTACAAATAGAGGAAGTTAGTCGATCTACTGCTTCTTCAATAGACTTGTACTTTCTCCAAAATGGTATTTATTTATTATATTTAAAAACTGAAGAGCATTTCGTGAAATCAAAAATTGTAATTGCCAAATAGTTTTTTAGCTGAAAATAAGATCCCAACCAAAAGCAGCCACTTTAAAAACCAACCAAATCATTAAAACAAAAAGTAAAATCAAAACCAATAAGATTGGAATAACTACTCGCCAAATACTACCATTATATTCCCCTTCACCATAATGCTCTCTTAATAGATTATAATTACGTCTATTCGATTTGAAATACAAATCAAATACATCCCCAAAAAGAGGAACACTTCCCACCACGGTATCTAAAACAATGTTCCAAAGCATTTTTGCCAAAACTTGCCCACTCGCCCCATGCTTTGCCATTGTTATTACTAATCCTCCTGAAAACATAAAACTTATCAAATCTCCAGCATAAGGAATTAATCCAATGATAAAATCAAGTCCAAAAGTTGTTTGAGTACCAGGAATTCGAAATTGAGAATCTAATAATTTCGAAAAAGTATCTAGACCTTGAAGTTCGACGGGAGAGGAGTTTTGTTCTTCCATTTTGATGTTTTTGCTAAAAAAACAAAACTATAATTTAGTTTATAGAAATCTGCTTTTTATTAATTTAAATTTCATTACCTATTTTTACTCATTTGTAAATTTCTTTATTTGTAAATTTTAAAAATCTGACAAAAAAGTGAATATCAAAATCAGAAATTACATCATTAAATATCTTAATTTTGCGGCATGAATTTACAAAATGATCTTTTACTCAGAACAGCTCGTGGAGAGAAAGTCGAGCGACCACCAGTTTGGTTAATGCGCCAAGCAGGAAGAATTTTGCCACAATATAGAGCATTGCGAGGCAAGCTTTCAGGATTTAAAGAATTAGTCGAAACACCACATTTAGCAGCGGAGGTTACCATTCAGCCAGTTGATGAATTAGGGGTGGATGCAGCCATTATTTTTTCAGACATTTTAGTAATTCCAGAAGCCATGGGATTGACTTATGAAATGGTGGAAAAGAAAGGACCTTGGTTTCCTAAAACTATCGAATCATTAAGTGATGTCGAAAAATTAGGTTCAGGAGAAAATGTTCTCGGTGAATTGCAATATGTTTTTGATGCATTGTCTGTAACGAAAAAAGAATTGAATGGGAGAGTGCCCTTGATTGGTTTTGCGGGTGCACCATGGACGATATTTTCTTATATGTTAGAAGGTTCAGGAAGTAAGACTTTTTCCAAAGCACGGAAATTCTTATACCAAAATCCAACGGCTGCACATTTGTTATTAGACAAGATTACAGATACTACTATAGCTTATTTGAAGCAAAAAGTTCGGTCTGGAGCAAATATGGTTCAAGTATTTGATTCATGGGCAGGAATTTTACCTCCTTATCAATATTCAGAATTTGCCATACCATATATCAAGAAGATTGTTGATTCAATTGAGGATGTACCTGTGATTGTTTTTTCTAAAGGAGCATGGTTTGCGATGGATGAATTGTCTAAATTGGATTGCCAAGTTTTAGGAGTGGACTGGAATACTAAAGTGAGTGATTTGAGAGGGAAGCTAAATGTGCAGCAAGTTTTACAAGGAAATCTAGATCCATGTATGTTGTATTCTTCTGAGGAAAATGTTCGAGAAGCAACCTTGAAAATGTTGAATGATTTTGGTGGGAAACATATTGCTAACTTAGGACACGGAGTTTATCCAGATACGCCTCTTGATAGTGTTAAAACTTTTGTAAATACAGTAAAAAGCTATTCATATTAGTTTAATTTATTTAGTTTTCAACTAGATTTTTAATTAAAAAAATAAGAAATGAAATTCATTATCACCACCTTTTTAGTTTTTTCTCAACTAATTGCTTTTTCGCAAACCAAGGAGGATTTTCTGACCTGCTTCGAATTAATATTGGAGCATGATGATTTTCAACCAGCATTTGAGAATAGAGGATTTACTGGTGAAGATCTAATTATTACAGCAAATTATAACTTAAGAATAACCTCAAATAAATATGAGAAAATCAGACAATCATTTACAAGTGATGATTTCTTTGATTTTAGAAAAAGAATTAAGGTAATTCAAGGAGATGATGAGACTGTCAAAAATCAAGGCTTTGATCCAAACCATTTATTAAGATTTAATTTTTTTGAGAAAAATGGAATAATAATTTTCACCTTAAATACAGTAGTTGAGAATCAAAATCTAATGTATAATTGGAATTACAAATTTGCAAAAGAAGATGATGAGTGGGGTTTAATTGCAAAAAACGTGAACAAAACCAGGGTGAGATAATAAAAATTAAGTTGCAATCAATTCATTGACTTTTTTCTTATTTCATGTATTTATCTATATTTGCGTGGTGAGATGATTGACAGAAAACAATTTTAATTTCTCACTTCATAATTCAACACCAACCTAAGGGCATATATTTACAAACAAATGTAAATAATTTATTAAGTAGCTAAAGCTACATATTAAATTATTTCTATACTTTAATCTATTAAAAATCAATAGTTTATGGGCTGGTTTAGGAGGCTAAAAGACGGAATTACCACTAAGACGGTAAATAAAAAAGATACTCCAGATGGTGTGTGGTATAAGTGTAAGAAGTGTAAAGAAGCGAGTACAACTAAGGAGTTCAAAGAGAATTTTTACAAATGTCCAAAGTGCAATGCTCATGCGAGAATTGGTTCTGAAGACTATTTTGAATTAATTTTTGATGGAAAATATACGGAGCTTTTTGACGATTTAATCTCTAAAGATTTTTTAAATTTCACAGATTTAAAACCTTATGATGAACGTCTGGAAGCAGCAAAAAAGAAAACAGATTTATTAGATGCCATGACGGTTGCAACTGGTAAGGTGAATAAAAAACCTTTGACGATTGCTGCAATGGATTTCTCTTTTATCGGAGGTTCGATGGGATCAGTTGTTGGGGAAAAGATAGCTAAAGCGATCGATTATTCTATCGAAAATCGAACTGCTTTTATGATTATTTCCAAGTCAGGAGGAGCACGGATGATGGAGTCAGCATTTTCATTAATGCAAATGGCGAAGACTTCTGTAAAATTAACTCAATTAGCTGAGGCTAAATTACCGTATTTTTCATTTATGACGGATCCTACGACTGGGGGAGTGACTGCTTCATTCGCGATGTTGGGAGATATTAATTTTGCTGAACCTGATGCATTAATTGGCTTTGCAGGACCTCGTGTAATTCGAGAGACAATTAAGAAGGATCTTCCTGAAGGATTCCAAACTTCTGAATTTTTGTTAGATCATGGATTTCTCGATTTCATTGTTGACCGAAAAGACTTGAAAGAAAAAATAGGTGATTTAGTTTCCTATTTTTAAGATAAATTTAAAAATAAAAAAGCCCTTCCAAAATTACTTTGGAAGGGCTTTTTTTATGATGAATATTTTAGATACTGATTTTTTATAATTTATTCTATTTCTATTTTTAATATGAAAAAAGTCAGCGTCTAAAAAAAATCACTCCTCGATCACCACAAAACTCTTCTCCAAAGGATCAAAAATATCCTTCAAAGTATCCAAATATGCCTCTCCGTGTTTCATATAAAAAGCCATGAAGTTATCCTTTCGCTCTTGCAACCCATTTGAAGGAAACAGTTTTTCTTTGAGTTTGCGAAGTTGATTTATTGAAATTTCATGCTTTTGTTTTTCAGCTCGCATCACTCGATTTTCCAGATTCTCCAAACTTTTGATTTGTTTGGCAGCCTCTGCTAAAACTGTTTTCCCTAAACTAGCATCAATTTCAATAGTCTTATTTTTTACTCTTTCAAAAATGGCTTGTAATTCTAACTTCTCTTCAGAAAAATTTAATTCTCCTTCAGAATTCTCTTCGATAAATATTTTTATCAACTCTTCTGTTTCAAGAAAAAGTCCAGTAGAAGTCATTCCTAATTTTTCAATTCGTTTCTTTGTTCCTTTATCAATCCAAACTGCTGAATTTCTTCGAATCAACATTGGAAAGTTAAGGTTGAAATGCTCAAACTGAGTTTTTCTTTCTAACCAATAAGCTAATTCTCCTCCGCCTCCGACATACGCTAAATTTGGTAAAATCAACTCTTGATAAAGAGGACGCATAATTACATTAGGTGAAAAATGCTCCGGATGATTATCAATTTCTTTTTCTAATTCTTCTTTTGAAAAAGAAATATCAGTATTTAACACTTGATATCTGTCGTCTTCAAAAACAATTCGTTCTCGAATTTGAGGATTGAGATAAAAGAAATTTATTTCTCTTGGAGAGGCTTGAGTTTTAAATCCAACCTCATTTAATTTTTCGGCAGTTGCTTCCACCAAGGGTTGAGAAGCTTGATTGAAAATTTCATCTTTAATTATAGGAATAAATTCTCTTTTTAAATCTGCTTGATTCATATTTAAACAAACCAAACCATCTTTTCCGAACAACTCATTTATGAGAGATAGAGCTGCATCAGAATAGGTGTCAAATTTAGTATGAGATCGCTCCATCAAATCATAAATTGCTTTTGCATTTTCTGATTCTCCTAAAATTTCTTTTAACTCAGCAAGTACATCTTTTAGGGTAGCAGTTTTCATTGCACCAACAGAACCCTTCTCCTCATTTTCCCAAAGCAATTGTTTGGTAAATAAATTAACATGATTCATTTCCTCAAAATCATGATCTTCTCCACCTGTTACAAATACTGGAACAAATTGGTAATCAGGCAAAAACGAATTAAGTTTTTTAGCCAAGTTAAGTGTAGAAATGATTTTATAAATATAATAAAGAGGTCCTGTAAAAAGACTTGGTTGATGTGCTGTGACGAGCGTAAAAGTATTTTGCTCATTTAATTTATCAATATTAGATTTCACATTTTCATGCATTCCTAATTTTGAATATTGTTGTAACAATGCTTTTACAAGTATTTCTCGATTCGTATCGTCTTTCTTTTTGTCTTCAATAATTTGAGCAAAAGAAGAATACTCGGTGGAGTATTTGTAAAATTGTTTTAAAGCTTCCTCTTCTTTTGCGTAGGCTTTGTCTCTTGAAGAAACTTGAGGTACTTCAGCGTATGGAATTAAAGTAACTTTTACGTCCAACTTATTTTTAGTTTTAGGTTCGATGGTCATGTTTTTTTATTTTCTCGAAGGTGATTTTTTTTGCTATATTTGGCGACAATGAAAGTAGTCAATTTTTATACTGCAAATTTACTCTAGCAAAGCTAAAAACAACAATTTATCTAAATTGTTTTGCAGATACACTTTCATTTTTTTTCAAAACAAAAATTACTTTTTCAAAATGTATATTCTTTCATTAGATCAAGGAACGACCAGTTCACGAGCCATAATTTTTGATAAGAAAAGTAATATTATTGCTGTAGAGCAGCAGGAATTTACGCAATATTTCCCTAAGAGTGGATGGGTAGAACATGATGCTAATGAAATATGGCAATCTCAACTCCAAGTGGCTCAGAATGTTTTGAAAAAAAACAACATCAAACCTGAAAAAATTTCAGCAATTGGAATTACTAATCAACGGGAGACAACTTTGGTTTGGGATAAAAATACAGGAGACCCAATTCACAAAGCAATTGTTTGGCAAGATCGACGGACCGCTCCTTTTTGTGATAAATTAAAAAAGCAAGGCTACGAAGGCTATGTAAAAAAGAATACTGGTTTAGTGATAGATGCCTATTTCTCAGGAACTAAAATCAAATGGGTTTTAGATAATGTAAAAGGTGCAAGAGTTAAAGCGCGAAAAGGAGATTTACTTTTTGGAACGATGGATACCTGGTTAATTTGGAAATTGACAGGAGGCAAAGTTCATGTAACCGATTATTCCAATGCTTCAAGAACCATGATTTATAATATTAAAAATTTGGAATGGGATGCTAAAATGTTGAAGGTGTTGAATATTCCAATTGAGATGTTGCCAGAGGTAAAACCTTCAAGTCAAGTTTACGGGAATACATTGTTAGAATTATTTAGAAAAGAAATTCCAATTGCTGGAATTGCTGGAGATCAGCAAGCAGCTTTGTTCGGGCAAGTTTGTCATCAAAAAGGAATGGCAAAAAACACATATGGGACCGGCTGTTTTATGTTGATGAATACTGGTGAAGAAATGGTTACTTCAAAATCAGGTTTGTTAACAACAATTGCTTGGGGGATTGATGGAAAAGTTACCTATGCTTTGGAAGGAAGTGTTTTTGTCGCAGGAGCTGCAATTCAATGGTTACGCGATGGTTTAAAGATTTTGGATGATTCTCCCGATTCAGAATATTTAGCTTCAAAAGTTGAGGATACAGGTGGAGTAGTTGTAGTACCAGCATTTGCAGGATTGGGAGCTCCATATTGGGATATGTATGCAAGAGGTGCAATTTTTGGATTGAGTCGTGGAACAACGAAGGCTCATATTATACGAGCAACATTGGAGTCATTGGCTTATCAAGTTAAAGATGTTTTGGATGCCATGGAAAAAGATTCAAAAGTAGAGTTAAAAACTTTGCGAGTGGATGGTGGTGCTTCTGCGAATGATTTGTTGATGCAATTTCAATCAGATATGCTAGATACTAATGTCGAACGTCCGATGGTGATTGAGACAACTGCTTTAGGAGCTGCATATTTAGCTGGCTTGGCAGTTGGCTTTTGGAAAAAAAGTGATATTCAAAAGAGTTGGCAACTAGATAAAAAATTTGTCTCAGGGATGGATGAAAAAGAAAGAAAAAGTAAATATAGGAATTGGAAGAAGGCGGTGAAGAGATCGATGGGGTGGGAGAAGTAAAGCTCCCGACTCCTAAAGGGGTGATTTGGTTTTCCTTTCAAAGTTGGTTTGTTTTAGTTTTGACTTTATTTTAATTATTAAAGCTGTTGGATGTTAAGTTATATTTTTAGAAAATCTTTATATGGAATCGTTGTACTATTTTTAGTAGTATTAACTATTTCGTCGATTATATACTTATCTCCTGTAGATCCTGCAGCATTGACTCAAGGGCAACGAACGGACACTCAAACGATTGAGGCAGTTCAAAAAGAATATGGTTTAGATCAACCTTTACATGTTCAATTAGGAAAATATTTAAGAGACATTTCACCAATTGATATTCTACCTAACAATAATATTACAAAAGAAAAATATAGTTTTATTCCGATAATTCCAGCTGGAGGTGAAAGTTTTTTTTCCATTAAAAAACCATTCCTCCGAACTTCCTATCAAACAGGAGAACGTGTAAGTGTAATGTTAGGAAAAGCTATTCCTCAAACTATTGTGTTAGCATTTTCTGCAATTTTATTAGCATGTATCATTGGAATATTTTTAGGGGTGATGGCTGCCTTACGGAAAAACAGCTGGTTGGATAGTACGGCAATCGTCACTTCTGTGATGGGCTACTCTTTACCAAGTTATGTTTCAGCCATCTTATTGGCCTTGATTTTTGGATATTATTTGCAAGAATGGACTGGATTGAATGTTCAAGGAAGTCTTTTTGGGATTGATGATTTTGGTGATGAAAAAATATTTTGGAAAAATTTAATTCTTCCAGCATTAGCATTAGGAATTCGTCCAATTGGAATTATTACCCAATTGACTCGAAGTTCTATGTTGGACGTTTTATCTCAAGATTATATTCGTACTGCAAAAGCAAAAGGCTTATCTAAAACAAAAGTCATTTTTAAACACGGATTAAGAAATGCTTTGAATCCTGTGGTAACTGCAGTCTCCGGTTGGTTTGCAGCATTGTTGGCAGGTGCATTTTTTGTGGAGAATGTATTCAGCTATAATGGTTTAGGAAAAATTACGGTTGATGCATTATTGACGAGAGATATTCCTGTGGTGCTTGGAGCGATTTTATTTACAGCCTTTTTGTTTGTGATAATAAATCTATTGGTAGATATTTTATATACATTTTTAGATCCTAGAGTTAAGCTAACTTAATTACCCCATAAGCACCTTTTTAATATTTGACTTTAATCTTTTGAAAAGTTAAGTAAGGAAAAGAAATGTTATAAACTAGAAAAGCACTTTGATTTAATCAAAGTGCTTTTCTAGTTCAAATAATATTTTTCATTTTTTCTTATAGATTTTCGGGAACTTTTATTTTATACCCAATCCCTTTTATCGTTTTAATAATTTCTGAGCCCACTTTTTCTCTCAATTTACTGATGTGAACATCGATAGTTCTATTTCCAACAATAACATCGGAGCCCCATACTTTTCTATAAATTTCTTCTCGTCCAAATACTTTCCCAGGTTTTTGAGACAATAACCACAAGATGTCAAATTCTTTTTTAGCCAATTCTATTTTTTGTCCTGATTTAAAAACTTCAAATCTTTCCTTATCAATAGACAAAACTCCAATTTGAAGATTATTAGAAGAGTCTTCCGTATTATTGTTATT
>CAJQQY010000361.1 GCA_905480595.1 uncultured Saprospiraceae bacterium
TTTGAAAAATGATGGAAGTGGAAAAATTGAAGTAGATTTTTTAGCTAATGTTCGAGGAGTTGCCCCTGGGCAATCTGCTGTTTTTTATGAAGGTGATGATGTGATTGGAGGTGGGTTGATTTATGGCAGTTTTTTGAATAAGTAAAAATTAATCAGTTGATTGGTTAAATAGTTAAACAAGCGCTTGCGAAAATTTTAATTTCGTAAGCGCTTGTTTTATGTTGTTAAATGTAATCAACCTTAGCAGTTAATATAAACTGGAGTATTTTTTGCACATATTATTTTTTGTTTTTATTTGAAAAAGTATTAAAATGTGAATGAATTTAATAATTCTATTTCACACATCGTTTTTTAATTATGAAAAATAAGATCTTACTATTTGTAGCTTTTGCTGTGTTGAGTTTCACTCATTATTCATGTAATGAAAATACAGTTGGAGAAAATTTGATACTTAAAAAAGGCTATAATTATTTTCCACTAGAAATTGGAAAATATATAACTTACCAACTAGATTCGATAGTTTATCGAGGACAAAGTGGAAGCGACTGTATGTTTGTTCAGGATACTGCAAGCCATTTTTTAAAAGAAGAAGTTGTGGATATTTTTGAAGATAACACAGGAACGGTCAATTATATCATTGAAAGATTTACGAGCCAAAATCAAAATGGCCCATGGCAAGTGACTGATGTTTGGAATACTAAAAAGACAGAAACTCAAGTTGAAAGAGTTGAAGAAAATTTGAGATTTATCAAAGTTGTTTTTCCAGTTCGAGAAGGAACTTCTTGGAATGGAAATACATTTTTTCAAGATACTACTATTGTTCTTGGCGGAGAAACGATTGATTTTTACAAACATTGGTCCGACGAATATGAGTACGAATCAGTAGATATAACTGAAGAATTTAATGGAGTGATGTACGATTCTGTGATGACGGTGATTCAATCTGAAGCGAGTGAAAATAAAATTAATCACCGTGTTTCGGTTGAAAAGTATGCGAGAGGAGTTGGCTTGGTTTATAAAGAAATGAAAATTTTAGATACGCAATGTGCTATTTCAAGTTCAGCTGGTGATTGTGACGGTGATGATTCAGGGTTAATTTATTGCAATAATATTCCTTGGGAAGAAAAAGCAGAGCGTGGGTTGATCCTTCGACAAAGTGTTGTTGCTCATAATTAGATTTAAAATTGTAGAATAAAAAACGGGAATAAGTCGAAGACTTATTCCCGTTTTTTATTTCTATAGGTTATACTTTAATTAACTCGAATGATCCGCAACAATCAGCCACTTTCCTTTTATTTTTTTCAAAATCAATAAAAAGTGCCCCTCTAAATCTCCGAGATCAGCGCCTCGTTTGAGATGCCATTTTCCAACAACGGAGATTACTTTCCTACTTCGCTTATCCAAATTGATTATATCAAAAGTTAAAAAACCCATCGCTTCTTTTGAAGGATAACTTTTTTTGTATCGATCAACTGTATTTTGCCAGCCGTAAGTTGGCCCATTAGAACCGATGAATTGTAATTTATCTGACTTCCAATATGTTTGCATAAAACCATCGATGTCACCTTTATTCCAAGCTTCGGATTGGGTGGTCATCAATTCTTTTATTTTTTTGAAATCTTTGTTTTGAGCAATAGTGAGTTGTGCAGAAAACAGAATTAAGCTAAAGAGTAAGATTGTTTTTTTCATGATTTTGCTTTTGGTAATTTTTTTTTGGCAGATTCAGTTGTCAAGTTAAAATTGGAATTAAAAACGACCATCGGAAGTGTTGATTTCAGTTTTAGGTTGACTTAGAGAACTGGATTTGTCTAAAAATAAATAAAAATAATAAACTGCTAACGGAATTAAAAAATGTGGCATCCGATAAACTGCTTCATGCACCCACATCATCAAAGTATCTTCCATCATATCCAAATAAAAATGTCCAACTATCCGAGCCATTGTCGTCGCCAAGCCCCAGAAAACAGTATAAAGTAAAATCCAATTTCCAACTTTACCCTTGATGAAAATTCCAATCGCAATGACAAAATCCAAAACACCTGCAATATTTAAAATCAAAATTGCAGACGATTCATCAACACCTAGAATAGTCATCACCATCTCTGTGAAATGTCCAGGACGAGGGTAATAATTCAAAGCATATAACCCATGCGAAACAAAAGTAATCGCAATCGCAATCTTCATCAACAAAATCAAATGATCACTAAGTTCTTGTTTTTTCCATAAATAAAAAAGGAATATGGGCGATCCAAATTGCAAGCTATACTCCCAAAATTGTCCCAATTGAAAAAACTTTTCTTTGCAATATAAAAAGGCTAAAAACATCAAACTAGCTGAACCCAACCACAATATATAAGTCAGTAAACGTGGAATTTTTTTTATAAAAATCGCAACTAATGCACAAATCACATAAAACCATCCATTTATTTTTATACCATTTTGAATAGCTTCATCCATTTCAGGACTCGTAATAAAATCTTCATACGGCATACTTGAAAACCAAGGCAAAATAGTACTCATCCAACTCTCATCCCACAACAAAGTTCGGAAAGGTGCATCCCAAATAATGTGCTGCCAAGCCCTTCCCAAAAAAACGGAAACGGTGGCTAATTGAACCAATAAAAAAATATGTTGAAATTTTTTAGAAGACATGAAGAGGGATTTTTTCACAAAAAAAAACTATTAAATTTATTAGATGACAGAGTTATTATTCGATACGATTGTAAAAAATTCAATAAGACATTACTGAGCAACTTTTTCGTAAAATTGAGATACCTCCTTCCTTTTTTCCTTAAGTTGTGCTTCTGACCTTTTGATCTTCTTCTCTTCTCTCACTATTCCTTTTTGAGAAATTTTCTTTCGTTTTTTCATTTTCTCTAAATCGGTTTTTGCAAGTTCGATTCGAGATGTAGAAAGGTACAATTTATTTTTCTTTTGAATTGCCTTTCTTTTTTTGATTTGTTGAATCTGATTTTCTTTATCACTTTTAGAAAGGACTCTTTTTCTCTTTTGTAGAACCATAGTATTTTGTTTCTGATCAATTTGCTCATCTGTTTCAACTGTAACATTTTGAGACGTTTGCGATTCCAAAGAATCTGGAAATAAAAAAATACAAGTGAAAAGGAAAACAAATAAAATTACTTTTTGAAAAGGCATAATTCAATTTTCATATAGAATAAAATACATTTTAATTGTAGCAGTTTTTATGCCATATGTTCCAATAAAAAAAGGACAACAATCAAAGATTGTTGTCCCCATAAATCTTCTTTATTTAGAAGATTACCTATCACTATTTTTAAGGAAGTTGATTTTCTTCATTAATCTCTTTCAACTTCTTTTTATTTTTTTTATCTGTCTTGTTTTTTTTCATTGCTTTTCTTCTAGCTTTCATTTCTGCTTTTTGTTCAGGTATCATATTTCTCCTTCTTTCGGTATCAGCTTTTCTTTTTGCCTTCTTTGCTGCTCTTTTTTGCTCTCTTTCAGCTCGTTGTTCAGGCGTCATATTTTTTTCACGTTCTGCTTTAGCAGCCTTTCTTTTAGCCTTCATCTGTTCGCGTTGTTCAGGCGTCATATTTTTTCTTTTAGTCTTTGCAGTAGCTTTTCTATTTTTTCTTGCTTCGACTTTGACTTGTTTTTTTCTTTCTTTTTTTGCTTGTTTAGCTGCAGAACGTTCTGCTTTTTCAATTTTAGCTTCATCAGAAACTTGTGCAAATGTGTTTACCGGAGCAAAAGCGATTGCAATAAGTAAACTAAGACTAAATAGAATTTTTAAGGTTTTCATGATATTTAATTTTTGAAGCCAAATGGCTAGGTTTTAAAATTTGTTTTTAGAAAAACGGTTTTTGAAAATAAGATATGCCGTAATAGCTTCTTTTTAAAAAGTTAAAAACGTTGTGATTTTCATCATATTGTTTACCCTTTCGACGAGTAGAAATGAGGTAGTAACAACTGATAACAAAACCTTAACTTAAATGAATGAGATTTGGGATAAAAGCTAATTTTTTAACGTGAGCTTCACAAAAATGACTTGAAAAAGGGGAGGATTTTTTGAAAAAAAAGTAACTATTAAATATAACTGGCAGTTACTATTGTGATTGTAATGAAGATTTCATCCTCAATCACTCTTTAAAATATTCCTTGATAAATTGAAAAAGCCATCGGTAGAAATAATAAAGGAAAACCTTTAAGGGCAGGTATTAGTCTGATGGTAATAAATCAACTTAAAAATAATATTAAACTTGAAAAGATTTAAAAAGTATTACTCAGGAGAGAATTGTTTGCCGCACAAGATGATGTGACGATCAAATTATATTTCGTCAAGGTTGAATTGAATTTGTTAAGGTTAAATTTGCACGATGTGATAGAAAGATTATATCGAGAAACCATGTTTATTTTTTATAAAAAATAAACATGGTTATATTAGGACTATTTTTTCCAAAAGTTAGTAGTCTCTTCTATTACGGAATTCTTTTTAAGGTTTCCAATAAGTATTTCCAAAATTTTTGTACCGAACTAATTTGTACTTTTTCGTCTGGAGAATGCGCTCCTCTAATGTTTGGTCCAAATGAAATCATTTCCATCTCAGGATAATTCGTTCCTAATATTCCACATTCCAAACCTGCATGACAAGCATTGACATCTGCTTCCTCATTAAACATTTCTTTGTATAAATTACTCATTATTTTTACGATCTCTGCTCCTGGCTTTGGCGTCCAGCCTGGGTAAGTTCCACTAAAACTAACCTTGGCACCAATTAATTCAAAAGCACTCGAAATAGCATTTGCTTCATCCATTTTTTCACTATCGACAGAGCTACGAGTAAGGCAAAGGATTTTATATTTTCCATCTGCCACTAAAACTCTTGCTACATTATTGGAAGTCTGAACTAGGTCTTCGATATCAGGACTCATTCGGTAAATCCCATTGGGACAAGCATAAATACTTCGCAATAAATTCAGTTGATCTGATTTTGATAACAATGTATTTACATTTTCAGTAGATTCAAGGAATAGCTGCAAATCAGGATCAGTCGATTCATATTCTTCTTTAAAAACCTCTAAATATTTAGCTATTAAATTTTGTAGCGCCGCTTCATTATTTTCCGAAATGGTAATGATAGAAAATGATTCTCTTGGAATAGCATTTCGCAAACCTCCACCGTCAATTGAATGAATTCGAATGTTTAATTCTTTGGTTGCTTCCAGCAAAAAGCGATTCATCAATTTATTAGCATTCCCCTTTCCCAAATGAATTTCCATTCCCGAATGTCCTCCAGCAAGACCTTTAAGACTTACCTTCCATGCTTTATGGGATGTCTCTAAGTTTTCAACTTCATAAGTTCCTTCAGCCGTTACGTCAATTCCTCCAGCACATCCTATTGTTAATTCATTATCATCTTCAGTATCTAAATTCAACATGATTTTTGCATCGAGAAAACCACCTTTTAGTTCCAAAGCACCTGTCATTCCCGTTTCTTCATCAATCGTAAAAAGTGCTTCCAAAGGGGGATGAGGAATATCAGTAGATTCCAAAATCGCCATAATTGTCGCTACTCCAATTCCATTATCTGCGCCAAGTGTTGTTCCATCTGCACGAACCCAATCGTCTTCGATCAACATTTTGATGCCTTCCGTATCGAAATCAAAATCGGTGTCTGCATTTTTTTGATGCACCATGTCGAGATGACTCTGTAAGACAACAGTTGTTCGATCTTCCATTCCAGCAGTCGCAGGCTTTTTGATAATCACGTTTCCGATATGATCGACAGTAGTTTTTAGACCTAATTTTTCTCCAAAGTTTTTGGCAAATTCGATGACGCGTTCTTCTTTTTTCGAAGCTCGAGGAACAGCATTAAGGTGGGCAAAGTTTTTCCAAAGAGATTTTGGTTCGAGATTTTGGATATCAGCAGACATGGAGTTTCTTTTATAGTTTTAAAAATGAGTACAAAGATAAAAAATGAGTTAGGTTTCACTTAATTCTTTTTCGAGTATTTCTAGATTTTTCTCATGGGCAGGAATCATGTTTTTTGGAAAATGATATCTTTTCAACAAAAAATCTAAATTGAATGGCGTTTTATTTTTTATAGAAAGAATTATTTCGAAGATATATTTTTCAGCCTCTTTTATTCGGTCGAGCATTTCTTTCTTATTTTTGGAAAAAGGACCGTGACCTACGATCAATATTTTAGGTTCATATTGGTTGATTATTTTTTTAGCTTTTTCCAAAGTTTGCAAATATTGAATTCCACTCACGTAAATAAAAGGAAACTCCACCTCACATAAATAATCGCCTGCAATAAAAATTCCTAGACTTGGAATCATTGTAAAAATCCCATCTAAATTATGACCTATTGCTTGACAAAAAACTAACGCTGTATTTTCAATTTCTATTTTTTGAAAATCACCAGAGACAATGATGTCAACTTTAGGATATTCGATTGGATAATTACGAAGGATATAATTTTCGTCATCGAAATTGTTGATTTGTTCGATGATCTTTTCTTTTTCAGGATTATTTTGGAAAGCTTCTGAGGCGATGACTTTTGCGTCAGGGAATGCTCGATAGCCAATAATGTGATCGTAATCGGAATGAGTAAATAAAAGGTAAATTGGTTTAGAATTCCTAATTTTTTCAACGTAAGATTGAATTGTTGAGATTTCTATTGGTAACCAATTTGGATCGACAATGAGAATGAATTTTTCTAAATTGATGATGGTCGAAGTGGTTTGGTAAAGTGCACTTTCGAAGATGGTGATGGTGGAATCTTGGTATTGGATTTTCATGGTGATATTGTTTTGGTAGGAACGTGGATTATTCTCGCCTAATCCGTGTTCCTATATTTTTTTGATTTATTTCAAAAGACAAAATGATCAATTTCCTCTAAATTATCTAAATTGCAACTTTCTTTTTTTCAAAAATAAAAACAAAAAAGGTGTCCAATAAAAAGCGACAATTTACTCTTATCGGTTATCCTCTTTCTCACTCTTTTTCGGAAAAGTATTTCACGGAAAAGTTTGATCGAGAACAAATCGCTAATCATGAATATTTTCTTTCTCCTTTAGTTCAAATTGAGGATTTCCCAAAGCTGCTTGCAGCTAATTCGAATTTAGCGGGAATAAATGTAACTATTCCTTACAAGGAAAAAGTGATACCTTTTTTAGATGAAATTTCAGAAGAAGCAAAAGCAATAGGTGCAGTAAATACGATTAAAATCGAAGGAGGAAAATTAAAAGGATTCAATACTGATGTTTATGGTTTTGAAAAATCGCTAGTTGACTTTCTAACTCAAAAAGAAAAGAAAATTTCAGTTGACAATGCATTGATTCTAGGGACAGGGGGAGCAGCAAAAGCAGTTGTTTATATTTTGAAAAAATTAGGAATTGAACCCATTTTAGTTTCTCGGAAAAAAGGAAAAGGAGATTTAACTTATGATGATTTGGACACAATTATTTTTGATGAATGTCGATTAATTGTCAACACAACTCCTTTAGGAATGTTACCTAATTTAGATAGTTGTCCTGATTTGCCATTTCATAGAATAAATGAGAAATATCATCTGTATGATTTAGTTTATAATCCAGAAAAAACGGTATTTTTGAGAAGGGGAGAGAGTAATGGAGCAGCCATCAAAAATGGTTTGGAAATGCTACATTTACAGGCCGAAAAAGCATGGGAAATTTGGAACGAGTAATAGGTCATTAATTGACCTTTGAATTAAAAAAATAGTCAAAAAAAAATAACCAAATATAATGAGTAAAACGAAAAAGAAATCTAACAAATCAGCATTAAAATTGGATTTTTCCAATACGGAAATTGCTTTTGCTTATAAGTCTGACAAAGAATTAAAAAAAGCATCTTGGCTATACAGCTTGATGAATAAAACATGGTTAGTAAATCCACTTTCAGATTTGGGATTATTGGCGATGAAATTGAGAATTCCTTTGACAGAAACAATTGTTAAAGAAACCATGTTTCAGCAATTTGTGGGAGGAAGAACATTACTAGAAAGTACCGCTGCGATCGAAAAACTATATGAGTATAATATTCAATCAGTTTTAGATTATGGTGCAGAGGCAAAGACAACCGAGCATGAATTTAATAAAACCATGAATGAAAATATTCGGGCAATTGAGTTTGCAAAAGTGAATGCCAGTACACCAGTTGTTGTTTCAAAAATTTCTGGAATAGCTCGATTCGGATTATTGGAAATGATTCAGAAAGACAGATCTGGTTTACCGAAATCTGTTTTGATTGAATATCGAAATGTTTTAAAAAGGATAGATTCGATTTGTTATGCTGCTTCGATCAATGGAGTTTCGGTAATGATAGATGCAGAGGAAAGTTGGATTCAGGATACGATTGATCATATTGCTGATTTGATGATGAAACGATACAATCAGGAAAGGGTAGTGGTGTACAATACTTTCCAAATGTATAGACATGATCGCTTAAATTTTTTGACTAACTCTTTCGACAAAGCTCAATCAGAAGGTTATTTGTTAGGGGCAAAATTAGTGCGTGGTGCGTACATGGAAAAAGAAGGTGAAAGGGCAGAAGAGAAAGGATATCCTACTCCAATTCAACCAAGCAAACAAGCTACTGATGATGCTTACAATATGGCATTACGTTTCTGCATTGATAATTATAAAAGTATTGCTTCTTGCGCTGCAACTCATAATGAAGAAAGCTCTCGTCTTCAAGCTGAAATGATTAATGAAAAAGGTATTCAAAAAGATCATCCACATTTGAATTTTTGTCAGCTTTATGGAATGAGTGATAACTTAACTTTTAATCTCGCCAATGCTGGATATAATGTAGCGAAGTATATGGTTTATGGTCAAGTGAATGAAGTGTTTCCTTATTTAATTAGACGTGCAAAAGAAAATACAGCGGTAAGCGGAGATATGAGTAGAGAGTATGGATTGGTGAAAAAAGAAGTGGATAGACGCAAACTTTAAATTAATGGTGAATGTTTAACGGTGAACGGTGAACACCTTAGTGGGGTTTACCATTCACCGTTAACGGTTCACCGTTAATTAAAACATTTCGATTGCAGAGAAGTGGAAAGCCGCTTCTTTTTTTGCATTTCGATCAGAGTCAGCTCCGTGAACTGCATTTTCTCCGATGCTCTTAGCATATTTTTTACGGATAGTTCCTTTTGCAGCTTCTTTTGGATTAGTTGCTCCGATTTCTTTTCGGTAATCTTCAACTGCATTTTCTTTTTCCAAAACAGCAGCAACGATAGGTCCGCTTGTCATGAACTCAACCAACTCTCCAAAGAATGGACGTTTTTTGTGAACACTATAAAAAGCTTCAGCAGCAGCTTTAGTTAATTGAGTTTTTTTCATTGCTACAATTCTAAAACCTGCTTTGTTGATGTGATTCAAAATAGCTCCGGTATGTCCAGCTTTAACTGCATCCGGTTTGATCATTGTAAAAGTAATTTTACCTGCCATGATAATTTGTTAAAA
>CAJQQY010000362.1 GCA_905480595.1 uncultured Saprospiraceae bacterium
TACTAGCACCAATAAGTGCTTCGCCTGCTTCGTCAGTTAAGGTACCGGTAATTGTTCTCTGTGCTAACATAGTTCCAAGGGCACAGAAAAATAGCACTAAAACTAGTGAGAGTTTTTTCATACTAATCCGATTTTAGTTAAAAAAAAATAAAAAAATTAAGTTTTAAAATGTTCCAATTCTGATCTGTAGTTTTTCGTATTGTTTCGACTTTGACAATACTTTCGTTTTGTTCGCATGTAGTTGGTTGAGTCCTATTTATATTAGTTCTCGTCTTTTTTACTGGTTAAAATTATATTCAATAATCTCTGACAAACAAAATGCCTTGCGACAACACCGAATTTTATAGGTGTGGAAAAAGGACGTTTTGTAGATAAAGATATTTAAGGCTTTGAAAAAAAATCCATTTTTTATTTTGTTTTCTTAATGGAAAAAAAATAAAATAGTGAGTTAAATGTGATTGAATTTGAATAATGTTGTTAGCAAAAATCATTTAAGATTTTTGAAGATTGAATTAAGAATATGTTCTATGGGTAGGATGTGTTTTACTTTTACGATTTGCAATTGAAACGACAAAAAATATTAATTCGCTGCCAACATTTAACATCTTTTAACATTAGATCAAGGGCGAATTTATAAATTTTACCGATAAGCGTATAATTTTTGTCGACTAATTTACAAATTAGAATTTTAAAGAGAGTTGAAATTAAAGAACTCGTGGAATTGCTTTTTTTACAAAAAAAGAAGTTTGATAAGATGTGGGTGCTTTAGGATTGATTGTAACTATCAACTAAAGAGTTTTTCGTTTTATTTGTCTCTATGTTTATTTCTGGCTTCGCAAATATAAAAATCATCTTAATTCTCTTAAATATAATTGTACAGTATTATATAAACCATAATATAACGCATCTGAAATAAGTGCTTGTCCTATCGAAACTTCTAATAAATTAGGAATGTTTTCCTTGAAAAATTTGAGATTATCTAAGTTCAAGTCATGTCCTGCATTGATTCCTATACCTATTTGATTGGCTACCAATGCTGCTTCTGTAAATGGTTTTACGGCAGTATACTTATCTTTAGAAAAATCGTGGGCATAATCACCCGTATATAATTCAATTCGATCTGCTCCTACTTTTTTTGCTCCTTCCACCATTTTTCCCTCTGGATCAACAAATAAAGAGGTTCGAATTCCTGCCGCTTTTAATTCTGAAACGATTTCTGTCAAAAAAGCCTCATGCTCAATCGTATTCCAACCATGATCTGAAGTTAATTGACTGGGATCATCTGGAACTAAGGTACATTGGTGTGGCTTGTTTTTAAGTACTAAATCCATAAAGTGGGGAGTTGGATTTCCTTCAATATTAAATTCAGTTTGCACCAAAGCTTTTAATTTTGGGAGATCTGCAAAAGTAATATGTCTTTCATCAGGTCTAGGATGAACGGTAATTCCTTGTGCTCCAAATTTTTCACAATCAATCGCTACCTGTTCCAAATTAGGCAAATTTCCTCCACGTGCATTTCGAATTAATGCTACTTTGTTCAAATTGATACTTAATCGAGTCATAATTTAAAATTTTAGAGATATTTAGATGTTATGATTTTTAATGTGTTTTTTTGGATAAATCATCTGAGTAAAACTAGCGCAGATACCCCTTAATACATATACACCTAAATACTTTATTTTATTATCTTGCGGCAAATGTAAGGACTAAAATAGAAGTAATTTACTTCGCTTGAAATTAATTTTTTAGGATGACAAATGATGATAGAATTATAGATTCACCTATTACAAAATATGCTGGAGTTCCCCCACTTTTTATGCTTTCCATGTTAGGGCTAATTGTAGTTCTATGCCTTATGGTGGGACTTGGCTTAGTAGAAGGATATGGTTATTTAAAAGGGATGAATCTAGGTGATTCTTTAGCAAATTTGACTTCAGAAAGTGCCACTTCCACTCGTGATTTTATCCGAGCAAATCTATTGATAAATCATCTTACCACTTTTGTTATTCCAGGGATTGTTTTTTCTTATTTCTTTTATAAAAGTAAGTGGGCTAGTTTTTTACGTATTAATGAATTTCCTAAAATGTATAACCTACTCCTAGGTTCAATGCTAATTTTAGCAGCTTTTCCATTAGCTCAATTTGCTTATTGGCTAAATATGCAAATGCCATTGCCTTCTTTTTTGGTGGAGATGGAACAAGGGACTACTGAAATGGTAAAAAACCTTCTTTTAGTCGATCAGCCACATGAATTATGGTTTAACCTTTTCGTGATTGCGGTGATACCTGCAATTGGAGAAGAGTTTATTTTTAGAGGGATTTTGCAGAAAAAATTAATGGAACAATTCAAAAAACCACATGTGGCAATTTGGGTAGCTGCTTTGATCTTTAGTGCGATTCATATGCAATTTCAGGGGTTTTTGTCTCGAATGTTGCTTGGAGCAATATTAGGTTATTTATATCATTGGACAGGTAATTTGTGGGTGCCAATTATAGCTCATTTGGTAAATAATGCGGTGCAAATTGTAGGTCAATATTTTTTCCAAAAAGGAATGATTGATGTTAATTTGGATGATTCAATGATGGAGGTGAATTGGCCGATAACTGTTATCGCTTTTATCGTGGTTGGAGTTTTAAGTTATACAATGATGCAATTGAATAAGAAAGAGAATATTTCTTCCGAATCGGATTTTCAAAACATGAATACCTAGTTTATTTGAAATATATAACCTGTGATACGGATTTTGAAGTACTACACCCTCAATTTTTAAGATAAATCAAGAGTTAACACATACTATTTATGAGTGGATTAATACAAAGAGGTCTAACTGCCATCGTTTTCGTCGCGGTCATGCTTGCAGGCCTATATTTTAACAAAATTTCATTTTTAGCTTTATTTGGCTTGATTACTATTTTGAGTCTTTGGGAGTTTTTTACCATTATATTAAAGAATGAGGCAAATGATTTTTTGCGAAAAATATTAGGAACAGGAATAGGTGTAACGCCATTTTTGATGGCTGCATATTATCATTTTAACCAGTTAGACAACAGCGCAGAATTTCTAAAAACGTGTATTTTACTCTTCTTACCCATCATTTTTCTCCTATTTATTGTAGAATTATTCACTAAATCCAAAAATCCCTTTGGAAATCTAGGCTATTTAGTTTTAGGATTAATATATATAGGTATTCCATTTACATTGGCGCAATTTATCGCAATCGATGGAGGAAATTATTATCCAAACATCATTTTAGGTCTACTTTTATTGACTTGGGCAAATGATACAGGGGCATATGTGATAGGTTCTCAAATTGGAAGAACAAAGCTTTTTCCAAGAATTTCTCCTAATAAAACTTGGGAAGGTTCTCTTGGTGGAGTAGCAGTAACTTTTCTAATTGCCTGGTTATTAAGTATTTACGTTACAGAATTGAGTTTGACGAGCTGGTTAGTGTTGGCAACTTTAGTTTCAATATTTGCATCCCTTGGAGACTTAATAGAGTCTATGTTAAAAAGAAGTTTAGGTGTCAAAGATTCTGGAACAATTATGCCCGGACATGGCGGATTTTTAGATAGATTTGATGCGTTTATATTTATTTTGCCTTTTGCTGCGAGTTATTTACTATTGATTCGATAACTTTTTGGTGACTAAAGCGTTTTAATTTCGTCGAAAATTTAAGTTGTAATCGTGTATGTCTTCTAAAATTTATTAATTTTGTGAGCTTTGAATTAAGATTGATGTTACAACCTAATCAAAAATAAAATATATGAAACTTAAGATTCACAAGGAAGGATATAAAATATTGACTGGTTTAGGTATTTTCATTGCTGTAGTCAATTTGTTGGTTTTTTGGTATTTTCCAAATGCTCTTCAAATTGTAGGAATCATCTCAATGGTGCTATTTCTTTTGGTGTTACAATTTTTTAGAAACCCAAATCGAGAAATTATACTTACAGATGAAAATGTCGTTTACGCACCTGCGGATGGAAAAATTGTTACGATCGAAGAAGTTGTAGAAAATGAATATTTTAAAACAA
>CAJQQY010000363.1 GCA_905480595.1 uncultured Saprospiraceae bacterium
AGCAAAAACATTGTACATCATATCCTAATTCTCCAAGTGTTGCCGCAGCACCTGCCCCCGACAATCCTGAACCAACTACAATGATATTTAATTTTTTCTTATTGGCAGGATTTATCAATTTACTTTTCACTTGATAATTTCGCCATTTTTCTTCTAGTCTTCCTTCCGGAATTTTTGCATCTAAAATCATAATAATTCTCTTATTTCAAGTAAACAATAAATGGAATAATCCCAAACAAAATGGAAACCACCAATGCATAAATCAAAGCCACTTTTGATAAAATTTGTAATCCTTTTTTATGATAAAACCCAAGTGTTTTAAAAGCACTTTTTAATCCATGATGCAAATGAAATCCTAAAGGAATCATCAGCAATGAATAAAATATTACATAATAAATATTGTGAAATAAACTACTCGTCACTTCGTAAACATCTTTGTTTCCAAGACTATCAACTCCAACGCCTTCTCCCATTCCTAATTTTATTCTTGCCCAAAAATTAGCCAAATGCACTATGATAAAAATTAAAATGAAAGTACCAATCAATCCCATATTTTGCGAAGCCCAAGTACTATTATCCTGTGCATGATTGATAGCATACTTTTCTGGTTTGGCTTTTTTATTTCTAATTGTGACTAGGAGCGCATAGAATACATGAAGAATAATCGACAGGTATAATGCGTACGCCACAATTTTTATTAATGGATTTTCTCGAAGTAAAGTTGAGTAAGAATTATACATTCCCCTTGCCATCTCTTCTGGTAAAAGTAAAATACAATTCGCAGAAAGGTGCACGATCAAAAATATGCATAGAAATAAACCTGTAACTGCAATTATACTTTTTCTAAAAAATAAATTCATATTGTTTTCCTATTTATATAATTGGGCTTTGTATTCAGGGTGCATTAAATTATCAATACTCAAAATTCGATTAAGTTCTTCCCTAGACAATAATCCTTTTTCTAAAACCAATTCCTGAACTGTTTTACCAGTAGCAGCTGCTTCTTTTCCTATCACATCACCCTGATGATGACCAATGTATGGATTCAAAAAAGTGATGAGTCCGATGGAATTCAAAACCATTTGTTTGGTATGTTCTTCGTTAGCAGTTATTCCATCGATGCACTTGTCAGCAAGCGTGACGCATGAGTTCGATAATAATTCTATTGATTCAAAAAGGCTTTGTGCAAGGACTGGTTCCATCACGTTTAACTGCAATTGTCCAGCTTCCGCAGCAAATGAAATCGTAACATCATTTCCTATAATTTTAAAGCAAACTTGGTTGACTACTTCGGGAATTACAGGATTCACTTTAGCAGGCATGATAGATGAACCAGCTTGCATTTCAGGAAGATTGATTTCATTAAATCCGCATCTGGGGCCAGATGATAATAACCGAAGATCATTACAAATTTTGGATAACTTAACTGCTGTTCTTTTTAATCCTCCGGATATCATCACATAGGCTCCAGTATCAGAAGTTGCCTCAATTAAGTTTTCTGCTTTGACAAAACTTGCCTGAGTAAGTGATGCTAATTTTCCAATTGAAATTTCAGAAAAACCATTGGGAGCATTCACCCCAGTTCCAATCGCAGTTGCCCCTAGATTCACTTCCAAAATTAAATCTCGACAATTGTTTAAGTTCTTAGTTTCTTCTTTTAGATTAGTTGCCCATGCACCAAACTCATCCCCCAAAGACATAGGAACAGCATCTTGTAATTGTGTCCGCCCCATCTTTAAGACTTGAGAAAACTCTTCTGATTTTTTATCTAAACTTATCGTAAGGTGATTTATTTTTTCCAAAAGTTGATTGATGTAATAATAAATTGCCACCCGAAATCCAGTTGGGTAAGCATCATTAGTTGACTGTGACTTATTCACATGATCGTTCGGATTGAGAATATCATAACTCCCTTTTGGATGTCCATTAATTTCCAAACCAACATTTGCGATCACTTCATTAGTATTCATATTAACCGATGTTCCTGCTCCACCTTGAAAGGCATCTGTTGGAAAATAAGGAGTGTATTTTGATAAATTATTTAAAATCTCATCACAAGCTTGAATAACCATATCTGCCTTCTCAGAAGGAATTGCGCCGATGTCTTTATTTGCAAAAGCACAAGCCTTTTTCGTCAAAATCAACCCTTGAACAAAAATGGCAGAGTCCCCAATTTTTGAATTGGATATCTTGAAATTATTAATAGCACGCTGGGTATGAATACCGAAATAATTATCATTACTGATTTCCATTTCACCCAGTAGATCAACTTCTATTCTTGTTTTGGACATCATTTATTTTTTTAAATAACTAAAAGCAATATAGTTGTAAATAGCATCTGGAATAGAAAAGCTATACATGGAATTAACTTGGAAAAGCTATTAACTAATCCATAAAGATTTATTTTGAAAAGTAATTGTGGAGCAAAAAATCAATCGCATAGATTGGGAATGAAAAGATAGAGTTTTTTCTTTTATTTTTTAGGATTGAGTAATAATTAAATCACCCTTTTTAGGTTATTATTATTAAATCATTTTCTGATTCCTATTTTTTTATCCAACCACTTTCTTTAAAAGTAAAATGATCGTAAATCTATTTAAATTGCTTAAACCTATAAATGACAAATATCATTTATAGGTTTGACAAAAGTCAAGGTTTAATTGAAAATTAAATTCTCAAAATAATACTGTTATCGTCATCGAATTTAAGGTTTCCAAAATGGAAATACATTGTTCGATTTATTCTTGACTTATTTGACTTGATTTTTCTACTTCCGCTTTCTTCATTTTTGATTGATAAATTTAGAACGCAGAAGTAGAAATTATATAGGTAAGGATTCAATAAAGTTATTTTAACCATTGTTTTCTATGGAAGGTTTTTAAACATCTATTCAATCTATCATTTCTCAACTTAACTTCTAAATGCCAGTCATCAATATTTCAATCTAAAGGATTCTATTTAAAGGAAAAAAGTTAAGGATATTGATTTCAATCTTGACCAGTATTTAATAAAATTATATTCTACTGCTTGGCTTCTCATTAAAGACGAAGTAAAAGCAATCGTGATTTTATTATTTACTGAAAATCCGATAGAAGTATAGCTACCAAAAAATGACTTCACTTCAAGTTCACCTGAGTAGTTAGGCCGATAACTTTCTATTTTTGAAAAAGATAAATCTGTTTTTACAGGAATTTTTAAACTCGTTCCAAGGTCAAAAAATATATTAAATCCTCTTGATGCTGATTCGTGCTCATAAAATGGGCAGAAACGAACATAAGTTGGGATCTCGATTAAGTTATATTCTTGCATGATTTTTTGCTTAATACACTCTGTCCCTCCAAAAAGCAAACCTTCCGTTGTTTTATTTTTATCAATTTCACCTTTGGCTTTTATAAAGCCAACTCCTCCTATGATTTGAACTCGTCTGTTGAGATTATATTTTGCCATAACAGCAGCACGAAATCCTTCTCTATTTTTACGCTTAGTCGTTTTTGTAGTTACCAAAAAACCAATACCCTGCCCTGGAAATCCTACCCATGCAAATCCTGCTTCTGCTCCAAATTCCCATTTCGGGTCATTATATTGGGCTACCGACGTATTTATAATATAAAGTAAAAAGGTTAATGATATTATTATTCGTTTCATTTTGATTTTTTAGAGTTTAGAAGAATACAGTAACTACCACCGAATTTAACCTTGATTTGTATTTTAAATTTCTATTTTCTTCTCCTTGAGTATTAATACCTGTAGAAATAAAAGCAATAGAGGTTCTTTTACCCAATAAAAATCCAATAGCAAAATAATCACTCAATTCTGATTGCAATTTAAGTTCCCCACTTTCATAGGAAGAAGAAGAGGAAGTGGTTGGATTAGATGATCCTCCAAATAGAGAAAAACCTGTAGTTGTAGTTGAATTGCCTTCCCCTCTTTCATAAGAAGATTCAATGCTCAATGGCTTTTTAAAACTCATTCCGAGATCAAAAAAAATATTAGAATTTTCTGATATCGAATTATTATCACCAAATAAATGGCATCGTAAATAAACAGGTATTTCTAATAGTGTATATTTCTGGATAACATTATCATTGATATTAGTTCTTACTGTAGGACTGAAAAATCCACCTCTTGAATCGGTAATTGTTTTATTTGCTGTTTCTTTAGCTTTTATAATTCCTAGACCTCCGATAAAATGAAATCGACCGTCGATATTATATTTAGCAGTAGCTGCTACACGAAATCCACTCCTACTTGATCGTTTGATTTCTTCACTTTTATTATCAAACAATCTGCGCCCCTCTGATCTCTTTAATTTCACAGAAGCAAATCCTACTTCTGCTCCAAATTTCCATTTACGGTCACCCTTGTTAATTTTTACATTTTCATTTAGGTTTACCTTTTCATTTACCTTTTGGGATTCTTTTCCAACTGATGATGATAATTTATCCAACTCGTTATGATAGGTCAAGGAAGCATTATTTAAAATATAAATTCTTCCTCCTATAGATGTAACATTATTTAGAACATTCAAATTTTTAAGAGAATCATTGTTTACGATTTTCAATGAATTTCCAATAAAAGTTAAATTTTCAAGGCCATTTAAATTCTCTAGAATTTTATTATCAGTTACCTTTAAATTTTCTTTGATAGAAGTCAAATTTTCGAGACCATTTAGGTTTTTTAAATTATCATTATTTCCTACCCATACATCTTTGCCAATTGAAAATAGATTGTCTAGACCATTTAAGCTTGTCAAAGAATTATTTCTTTTTATTCTAAAAAATCCTCCTATGAAAGTTAAATTATTCAAACCAATTAGACTCATTAAAGAAATATTGTTAGATATAGTTAGGTGTCCGTTAATAGAAATTAAATTACCCAAGTCACTTATATTTTCCAATGAAGTATTTCCCCAAATTCCAAATAGTCCTCCAATAGAAGTTAAATTATTAAGACCTTTTAGAGAGGTTAGTTTAGTATTGTCAGACACTTTTAAGTCTCCTTCAATTGAAGTGATTTGAGATAAACCATTTAGGTTAGTTATGTTTTTAGAGTTACGTTCTTTGATACGAATATTTCCTTTGATGTTGGTGCAACCTGAAAAATTGATAGAAAAATTATCAATCTCAGCTTGAGTCGTAAAAGTAATTCCGGCTTCCAAGCAATCTTGCGCTGATACTGTATAAGAGAAAGAAAGAACCAATAGTAAGTGAATTGCTATATTGATTTTCATTTTTTTGGATTTAAAACTGATTGAAAAAATATGGTATTTCTATCACTTCAAGAACAGAGAAAAATTGCTAATTACTATTGCTAGGAACTAGCAATTTTTCTTTTAT
>CAJQQY010000364.1 GCA_905480595.1 uncultured Saprospiraceae bacterium
CAACCGCAACTATTAAAAAAGTTACTCTAGAAGAATACTTCAAACCTTTTAGAGAAAATGTAATTGGTGCCAACCAAACTTTCGAATCTCCTTTTGGGAAAAAAAGAATTGTATATGCCGATTGGACTGCCAGCGGCAGAATGTATCTTCCCATTGAAAAAATATTACTTAAAGACATGGCTCCCTTTGTTGGAAATACGCACACGGAAACTACCGTAACTGGGTGCTCAATGACGATGGCTTACCATGAAGCACAAAAGATTATCAAAAAACATGTGGGTGCAAAGAAGAGTGATGTTTTAATTTCTTCCAATTCAGGAATGACTGGAGTGGTCAATAAATTCCAAAGAATTTTAGGATTAAAAATTCATGAGAAATATCGAGGCTTAGTGAAATTACCAGAGGAAGTGCGACCAATTATTTTTTGTACACACATGGAACATCACTCTAATCAGACGAGTTGGTTGGAAACCATTTGTGATGTCGAAGTAATTCCTCCTTGCGAAAAAGGTATGGTGAATTTAGAGAATTTAAAAGAGTTGTTGCACAAATATCGAAAACGAAAAACTAAAATTGCGGCGGTGACTTCTTGCTCCAATGTTACTGGAATTAAATCGCCATATCATAAAATTGCTTCGATGATGCACAAAGCAGGAGGATTGTGTTTTGTGGATTTTGCTTGCTCAGCTCCATACATTGATATCAATATGCGTCCACAAGATGAAATGGAACATTTAGATGCCATTTATTTTTCGCCACATAAATTTTTAGGTGGTCCAGGAACGACAGGAGTTCTAGTTTTTGATCAAAAATTATATAAAAATAAAGTGCCAGATAATCCAGGTGGTGGAACAGTTGACTGGACAAACCCTTGGGGAGAGCACAAATATATTGATGAAATTGAAGCGCGAGAAGACGGAGGCACACCTGCATTTTTACAAACTATCAAAGCTGCTCTTTGCATGAAACTCAAAGAGGAAATGGGGGTGAAAAAAATGCTAAAAAGAGAAGAGGAGATGTTGTCTAAAATCTGGAAAGGCATTGGGAAAATTTCCAATCTTCATATTTTAGCGAAGCATGTGAAAAAAAGATTAGGAGTGGTTTCATTTTATATTGATGACCTCCATTATAATTTAGGTGTAAAATTGTTGAATGATCGTTTTGGAATTCAAGTTCGAGGAGGCTGCTCTTGTGCAGGAACTTACGGACACTATTTGTTGCATGTTTCTCAAGAGTATTCTAATGATGTAACCTGCCGAATTGGATTGGGTGATTTGAGCGAAAAACCAGGTTGGATTCGAATGTCGATTCATCCTGTGATGACTGACAAAGAAGTAAAATTCATTACAGACTCGATTGCTGAATTAGCTAAAAATCATAAAAAGTGGGCGAAGGATTACGAATACAATGCTTCTACGAATGAGTTTGAATTTAAGCATGATTGCGTCGATGAATCAGTGAGGGTAAATAAATGGTTTAAGACAAAATTGAAGTAATTACAATACAAATATTAATACCACCAAAGGCGCAAAAGATACAACAGAGGAAAATTCTTTGTGTTTCTTTTGTGCCTTTTGAGGTTAATAAAACACTTGTTACCTTTGCATTAATAAAAATAAACAAACAATGAAAAGAATATATTTCGACAACGCAGCAACCACTCCAATTAGCGAAGAAGTGATTGAGTTTATGTCTGATTTGATGCGAAGCCATTATGGGAATCCATCTTCAATTCACAAAGAAGGTCGGGAGGCAAGAACTGTAATTGAAGAAGCTCGAAAGAAAATTGCAAATTTAATCGGAGCATCGATTGGTGAAATATTTTTCACATCAGGTGGAACGGAAGCTAATAATATGGTGCTCAGATGTGCTGTCCGAGATCTAGGAGTAAAAAGAATTATCACTTCTCCGATTGAACATCATTGTATTTTACACACCTTGGAGGCAATGGAAAATGAGACAGATGTAAAAGTTGAATTTGTCGAAATCGATAATAAGGGAATTGTCAATTTAGCAAATTTGGAAGCATTGATTTCAGAAGATGCTGGAAAGACTTTAGTAAGCTTGATGCATTGCAATAATGAAATTGGGACGCTGTTAGATTTGGATAAAGTATCAGCAATGTGTGTTGAACACAATGTTTATTTTCATTCTGATACTGTTCAAACGATGGGGTATTTTCCAATTAATGTAGATGAAACCAAAATTAATTTTTTAGCTGGAGCAGCTCATAAATTTCATGGACCAAAAGGTGTTGGGTTCGTTTATATTAATGGGGAAAATATCGTCAAGCCAATCATCAATGGTGGTTCGCAAGAAAGAAATATGCGAGCAGGAACTGAAAATATTTACGGGATTGCTGGTATGGCAAAGGCATTAGAAATGTCTTATGAAAATTTAGACGCGACTCGAGAGCATACTTTAGGTTTACGGAATTATATGAAAAGTCAGTTGCTTGAAAATTTTGAAGACATTCAGTTTAATGGAGATCACGAAGGGCATTTTCACTTTAAAACATTGACGGTTTCTTTTCCTCAATCACCAAAATCTGAATTACTTTTATTGAATTTAGATATCCTAGGAATTTGTGCATCGGGAGGAAGTGCGTGTAGTTCAGGCGCTGAAAAAGGATCACATGTTTTGGAAAAGATACAAATGGATCCTGATCGAAAATCAATTCGTTTTTCTTTTTCAAAGTATAATACTAAAGAAGAAGTAGATTTCGTAATTGAAAAATTAAAGACGATTGTACAAGTAAAAGAAGCAGTTATCTAAATAATTGATGAATCAGATATACTATAATTACAAAAGAAAGAATTATTATATCTTGAGTTACTCCTTTTGTCTCTTCCTTGAGAGGTGTTAATTCCGCACCTCGTCTCTTTAATTCCATTTTCACTAAGGTGTCCGTATAAACGTTTTCATTTTCTTCCAACAAAAGTTCAAGTGAACTTAAAGAATGGTTCCAATATTTTTTGATTGGATATTTTTCATCTTCATTCACTAATAGTTCAAAAAGTTCATGTGCTTTTTCAAAATCATTTTCTTTGATATGAATTTCATGAATTAAATTCCCAAATTTTTTTCTTTCAGGATTATCAACTTTTACACGATACTCAATATTATTATCATGCAACATCGCAGCTGTAAGTACTAAAGACTCTTCATTAAAGTATTGTTGAAATAAAATTCCCTCCTCTTTTTTGAGAGGTAGTTCGTGAGAGATCACCAAGTTGTAATCTAAGATTTCATCTTCCATATTTTACCTATTTTTTGTTGAATACAATTTACTATTTTTTTATTTCAATTCTTTCAAAATTACATCACAAGTTTTCTTTAATTTTATCATCTAAAAAAGTGAAAATTGTAAGGAGTCTAGAATGCTGGTTTTCAATTAGTTATCCTTTCATAGTTATAAAAATCAAAAATTATTTTATCCAATTCAAAAACAAAAAAATGAAATTATTAAAAATATCATTTCTCTTTTTTGCAATTGCCATGTTGTTTAGTTGCAATAAAAAAACGGCCGATGCAACAGTTTCTGAAGCAGTTGCAACCGCTGAAACAACTACTGCAGAAAGACCAAGAAGAGATGGACGAAGAGGTCAAAGAAACCCTGAAGCTCAAAAAAAACGCAGACAAGAAATGTATGCACAACTCAATTTGTCAGAAGCCCAAGTTGTAAAAGTGGAAGAAATTTCTGCAAAGTACCAAGCTAAGCGAACAGCACTTTTTGAGCAAAATAATGGAGATCGTGAATCGATGCGTGGAATAATGCAAAAACAAAGAGAAGATCAAAACAAAGAGTTATCGGGTGTGATGACAAAGGAACAATTTGCTAAATATCTCGAAATTCAAAAATTACAGCGAGGCCGAAGAGGAGGGCGAGGTGGTGAACCTCCAGGAGGCCGTAATGGAAAATAAAAATAGAAAACCTCCTGTGAAAACTAATTCACAGGAGGTTTTTATTTTTCAAAATCCAAACTTCTTAAGAAGTATAAGGATAATCTTCTTGCATGTAATTGTCTTCGAATAGATCATCGCCATTAGGGAAATCTGAACTTTCAGCAAATTCAACTGCTTCATTTATTTCAGCTTTAATTTTGTCTTTGATCGCTTTGATTTCTTCCGCAGTTGCAATATTTACATCTAAGATCTTTTTCTCAGTTACTTTGATTGGATCAATTCCTTGGTACTCTTTTAATTCATCTTTTGTTCTATAAGTACCTGGATCAGAAACAGAGTGACCTTTATATCTATAGGTTTTGATTTCTAAGAAGTAAGGTCCCGCACCTGAACGAATATGCTCAGCAGCACGCGTCAATGCTTCATGAACAGCTTCAGGAGACATTCCGTCTACTTCTTCACTAGGCATATCGAAAGCACTACCTACCTTATAAATATCTGCAACATTACTAGTACGTTCTACTGAAGTACCCATTGCATAATGGTTATTTTCACAAATATAAAGTACAGGCAATTTCCACGTCATTGCCATATTGAATGATTCATACAAAGCTCCTTGACGAGCAGCCCCGTCACCAAACATTGTTACACAAAGTAAATCAGTTCCACGATATTTTTCTGCAAAACCAATTCCTGTTCCGATTGGAATTTGAGCTCCAACGATTCCATTTCCTCCAAAAAATCTGTGTTCTTTTGAGAAAAAGTGCATAGATCCACCTTTACCTTTTACAACTCCTGTTTTTTTACCGTACAATTCAGCCATACATTTTTTGGTAGGAATACCTCGACTAATTGCTAATCCGTGCTGTCGGTAAGCTGTTACCATCGCATCTTCTTTTCTAATCGCTGAAACTAATCCCGCAGCTATTGCTTCTTGTCCAATATATACATGGAGAAAACCACGAATTTTTTCCTGACCATATTTTTGTAAGGATTTTTCTTCAAATCGACGGATTCGGAGCATAGTTTCATACCATTGCAAATAAGTTTCTTTGCTATATTCTGGTGCTTTTTTGCCTCTTTTTGATGCTTTTTCAACTACTTTCGTCATGTTTAATTCTAATTTTTGAAAAAATGTGATTGAATTGAAGATTAAAGATAATTCTAAATTTAGAATCTGCAAAATTCATTTAGTTTTGTGGGAAAAAATTAATTCAACGTTTAAACTCTAAGTGAATAAAACTTAACCATATAAGATTCCCATGATAGAACTTATGTGCCTTATGTGGTTAAAAATTACACTTTCATATTTTCTATCCAAATCAATTTAAGTGAAAATTCAACAACTCAGATTAACTCATTTTAAGAACTACGAAACAGGCCATTTTGTTTTCAGCGAACGGCTAAATTGTTTCGTTGGAAAAAATGGAATGGGTAAAACGAACCTGTTGGATGCCATTTATTACCTCTGCATGTGTAAGAGTCATAAAGGTGTAAATGATCGAAATGTGGTACAGCATACCATGGATTTTTTCAGATTAGAAGGATATTTTTTGATTGAAAAAAACGAAGAGGTAAAAAGTAAATCGAAAAATAAAATCGTAGCCAAAGTTCAACCTGGCAAAAAGAAAGAGATCGAAAAAGATGATGTTGCCTATCAAAAATTATCAGAGCACATCGGAATGTTGCCAGTTGTGATTATTGTTCCAGATGATACGTTTATGGCTACTGATGGAAGTGAAGAACGTCGAAGATTTTTGGATAATACTTTATCGCAATTGGACATTGAATATCTGAAAAATCTAATCACTTATAATAAGGTATTAAAACAACGGAATTCTGCTTTGAAGAAATTTGCAGAAACACGTTCATTCAATGCTGAGTTATTGGATATTTATGATCAACAATTGTTGGAACCTGCTCAAGTTATTTTTGAAAAAAGAAAAGAGTTTGTTGATGCCTTTCGGCCAGTCTTTAAGGATTTTTACCAAGCCATTTCAAGTGGACAAGAACAAGTAGATTGCACTTATTCGTCTAGTTTGAAGGAAGGAAGTTTTGCCGATCAACTTAAGGAGTCTCGAGAAAAAGATAAAATTCTAACTCGTACAACTTGCGGAGTTCATAAAGATGATTTAGCATTTCGAATCGACAAACATTTGCTTCGAAAATTTGGTTCGCAAGGACAATTGAAATCTTATGTTTTAGCACTCAAGTTAGCTCAATATGATTTTTTGAAAAAAAACCACTCCTCCAATCCAATCCTTTTGATGGATGATATTTTTGATAAATTGGACGAAGGACGAGTACAACAATTAATTCAATTGATTTTGGAAAAAAACTTTGGACAAGTTTTCATTACCGATACTCATGAAAATAGGGTAGAGGAAATTATTAAAAATTTCGAGACAGACTACAAAAAATTCTACATCGAAAATGGGGAGTGCAAGGAATAAAATCATTTTTAAAAAAATTCCACATCGAATAATTAGTACTTGCGAGAATTAAAGAATAATTTTGTTTTATGAAAAAACACAATGACCAACGCATCGATGAAGTTCTAAAAAATTTAGTTGGTGGGTATAAGTATAAATCGAAACTTTATAAGAATAAATTAGCAACGACTTGGGAAACTTTAATGGGGGTGACCATTTCAAAATATACCTCAAGAATATCTATCCGAAACAAAAAATTATTTGTTACCATTGACTCTGCTCCATTGAAACAAGAACTTTCTTTTGCAAAAGATAAAATCAAAAAATTGATGAATGACGAGTTAGGTGAGAATTATATTGATGAAGTTGTGATTCGATAAAGTTGATGTTTTAATAAAAAAAGTGCGTAAATGTATTGTTACATTTACGCACTTTTTTTTTTTAATTCAAAATTTATTTTAATCGATCTGTACTTTTTGCTTCGGTGATTTTTTCTTTTTTAGTTTTTTTTTGACATTAATTCTTCCACTTGATCTGCTTCAATCAATTCCTTCAAACTTTTTTTATCCAAAGGATCAACATCGACTGTTCCTACAATTTTTAAAGCAGTTCTACGATTTCGCTGATGTTCCCTTTCTGTACAATTTACACCGTTGGTACATCGATTGATTAATTGTTCTTCTCCATAACCTTTTGCTAGCAACCTTTCCAAATCAATTCCATCTGTAGCAGCTAAATATTCCGCTGCAGCTTTAGCTCTTCTTCGAGATAAAAGCATATTATAATTATCATTTCCACGAGCATCTGTATGCGATCCCAACTCTACGATTACATGCTGATTATCTTTCAAAATCGTTTTTAACTTATCTAGTTCTATTGCAGCATCAGGTCTAATATTCCATTTATCAAAGTCGTAATAAATGTCTTCAATTTCGTAGGTCTTATTTATTTTGATAGGTTCCATATCAATGTTGGCAAGGAATGTTCCCATCTGATTTCCGTCAGTCATTACTTCAGAAACACCGGTCATATTTAACCCATCGAAACATAAAATGCAGCTATCAATATTTACATAAGCCTCAATTCTTTTATTGAAAAATCCCTTCTTACGAATCATAATTGTATAGTGATTTCCTTTTTCAAAAAAGAAATTAAATACAGGAGCAGGATGTTCTAGTAGAACCAATTCTTCTGTTCGAGTAGTATTGTTATACACTTCAATTCTTGCACTATCTATCGAATTCAAAAGTGCGGTTCCATTATTTCTAGACTCTGCCATTGTCACATCGAAAATGTATCCGGGTTTATGTTCCATTTCAATTTTTACAAAAACTTTCTTCGTATCCTTTAGTCCGATGGTAGAAACGATTTCTTCTGTGTCAATATAGTCTTTATGATGGACGATGATTCGGAATTTTCTCCCTTTCGGAACAGTTACCGCAAATGCGCCTTCCATTCCAGTTGCCATTTTTGTTTGTAATTCATTGGTCATGTGGTCAAGAATTTTGACCTCAGCACCTCGAACCAAACCCCGATTGTTTTCAGCATAAACATAGCCTTCTAATAAGACGTTATTTTGCCCAAAAACGAATACGCAAAGCAACGATAAAATAAGAGTAATTTTTATTTTTAATGTTTGCATAGTGATTGTAATTAAATATGTGAGGAATTATATAATATGTTAAAAATGGATTGCTAAAGTGTTGTATTTCAATTACTTATGTAGCTGGTAATCTAGATTTATCGATTTTGGAATCAATAATCCAGTTAGTATCCTAAAGTTTCTAGAACAATAGAAATTCAAATTTTTAAGCCAAAATCTATCTCATATTTTGAATAAATGAAATAGAAAATATGAAAATATCTTGAAGGTGAAACACTCAAAAAAGAAAGGACTATTCAGATACCACGGGGACAAAATATCTTTTCGAGAAGTTAAAAACCTGATTGAAAATCATTGGAAAGGCGATTGAAAACAGTCTGGTAAGCACTCAAAATACATTAGTTATTTCAATCATCTGTTAAAAACATATCAAGGATAATGCCAATATGTCAAGGTGAGTTTTTTTATTTTTGATTAAGCAAAATTCTTTTATTTAGAATGGATTTATTTTTAGGAATCTCCTCCCTTTTGCTATCGAAATCTTGTATTTTGCAAAAAAAATAAATCAATGACTTTCAATATTCCAGATACGGATCAGCCTAGAATTGTAATTGTAGGGGCGGGTTTCGGAGGTTTAAGTTTAGCTCGAAAATTAGCCAAAACGAACTATCAAGTTATTTTAATTGATAAAAATAATTATCATCAATTCCAACCTTTATTTTATCAAGTTGCAATGGCTGGCTTAGAGCCGAGTTCAATAGCTTTTCCATTGCGTAAAGTTTTTCAAAAAAAGAAAAATGTATTTATTCGAGTGACGAAAGTGACGGAAATTGATGCTGAAAATAATGAGATCAAGACTCCTCTTGGAAGATTACATTTTGATCATTTAGTGATCTCCATTGGAGCAAGGACTAATTTTTTCGGGAATGAAAATTTGGAGCGAAAGTGCATTTCCATGAAGTCAGTTTCAGAAGCACTTTATTTGCGAAATCGAATTCTCTCTGATTATGAAAAAGCGATTTCAACAACGGACTATGACAAAAGACAAGGTCTTATCGATATTGCCATTGTAGGAGGAGGACCGACGGGGGTAGAAGTGGCTGGAGCATTGGCTGAGATGAAAAAATATATAATTCCTAAAGAATATAAAGAGTTAGATTTTAAGGAAATTGATATTTATTTAATTCAAAGTTCTTCTTGTTTGCTGAAGGGAATGTCATCAGAAGCTTCTGAAGGGGCAAAGATATTTTTGGAAAATTTAGGAGTGAAAGTAATCCTGGATAAAAGAGTAATGGACTTCGACGGAGAGTTTGTTCACTTGGCAGATGGCTCAAAAATTCAAGCTCAGAAAGTTATTTGGGCGGCAGGAATTATTGGAAACACCTTGAAAGGATTGCCTGATGAAACATTAACTTATGGCAATAGATTGAAGGTTGATCGCTTTAACCAAGTAGAAGGATTTTCTAATATTTTTGCATTGGGAGATATTGCCTATATGGAAGAAGAAGATTACCCCAAGGGGCATCCTCAAGTTGCTCAAGTAGCGATTCAACAAGCAAAGCAGTTAGCAGAAAATTTGAAAAACAAATTGAAAGGGAAAGAATTTGAACAATTTTATTATAAAGATTTAGGATCAATGGCGACGATAGGAAGGAATAGGGCTGTAGTAGATTTGCCAAGATTTAAATTCAAAGGTTTTTTTGCTTGGATTGTTTGGTTGATCGTTCATCTATTTTCCTTAATAGGAGTCAAGAACAAAATTTTTGTTTTTCTAAATTGGGTTTGGAATTATTTTACCTACGATCAATCTCTTCGTCTGATCATCAAACCTAAAATAAGAAAGGAGGCAGAAAATGATTCGAGGTTAAAGTCGAATAATATTTGAGAGGAAAAAAATAGTTGATAATTAAATCAACTGCTCCATAATGATAACTAACATAGAGCCTATATTTTTCTATAAAATAACTTTATGAGAAGATTATTTTCTAATTAAACAACATAAAATTCATTTTAAAATTTACAACAAAAAGACTACATATGGTTTTAACTTATAAGTAAAAATTGATTTTTTTATCCTAGAGATATATAGACTTTATAGAATGTATATCTTCGAATAATGAAAATACACTCAAATTATTCTAATAAAATCAATAGAGTCTTTAGCTATGATTTTGTCTTTGTAATTTTTTTAGGAGAATTATTTCCCTTAGAGTGGATAGAGTCTAGTCTTTCAATATTTAGTTTTATCTCTTGAAAACTTTTTTCAGTTTTTAATAATGTGGGTTCTTTTGGAATAATAATTTGTTGTGAAAGTTTTGTTTTTTTCTTTTTAGATTTCTTGACTACTTCATTTTCAGTAGACTGTAATTTTATTAATGTCTCTCTTAAACTTTTATTTTCATTCAAAAGAAAATTTACATTTTGCTGGTCTACATTGGCTACCTCTTCAAGCTTGTCGATAATTTCTCTTAAACTATTATATTCTTCATTTACTGTTTGAGCTTCCTTTTGGAGAGGCAATGTAACCATGGAAATGATGCCGGAGAAAACAAAATTTGTAATTAAAAAGAACCAAAGAATGGGAAAAAATTTCTTGTCAATTTTTTCCTTCTTAATTGCAACATATATTAATACCGCAGAAAGCATGGTAATTAAAACGGTGAAGGCAACATAAACATTTCCATTTGCAAATTTGGAAATAGCATTTAATACTTCAGTTGTAAAACTAGATTGATCATTAATGAATAGCATATCGGGATATTTTAGGTTTTAAAAAATAGGTTTTTGAATCCAACTTTTTTAAAAGCTAATTCTACGTTTCATTTATTAGAATTAATAACCATTTGTAATTCCTTTTCTGTCAGTATTTTAATTGATTAACAAATATTTAATGTACTTTTTAAGGAAATGGAAAGTTAACTTTAAGATTTTTTTTTCAGGTAGTTAATTATGTCTTAAAAACATAGTTTCAACACTTAGCATAGTTTTTGTTTCCCACTAAATTATAATAAATCCATTCCTCCTTTATGTTTTAGATTTATCCCATTTCCCAAACAATTTATTTAATAAAAACACAAAAAAATGAAATCAACCTCCTTCCAGCTCTTTCTTTCCAAGAATTAGAAAAATGAATCATTTCAATCTAAAGATGGTAATTTTCACTCTTCCCATTCTTTAAACCTTATTATCCCAACTAGAATGGGAGTTGAAGGAAATGGAATTGAATTTATTTCAGAGTTATGAAATTTTTTTCAAATATCAAGTCAAAAAACGCCTGTCATAATTTATAAAAGTTAGAATTAGGATGGTGCAATTAAAGGAAAGAAAGAATTATTAAAACAACACCTAATTAATTAGAAAAAAAGAATCCAACTATATGGAAATTACTCAACCTATTGAAACTAAACCCAAAAATGTAGAAAATTTATTTCTCGAAACGCTGTCTAAAAAATTAAAAGGGCGGACTAGTTTGATGGTAGAAATGGGGAAAATATTTTTAGATCAAGCTCCGGTGATGAAGTCTATTTTAGAGAATTCTCATCAAAAAGGAGATTATGAGTCTATTCGCTTTGAAGCACATAAATTTAAATCAACTGTAAATATTATTGGTTTAGATTTGCTGAGAGCCTTTGCCTCAAAAACGGAACAGCTGTATTATGAAGGCAAACCTACTGAGTGCACCAAGGAGTTACTTCAAGATTTTGCAGCACAAATTGAAATAGATTGTCAAAAAGTAAAATCAGCAGTAGAAGAACTTTCCCAAGCGCAGGTGGCTGGGTAGCTAAATGTATAATTATAAAATTTGGATGGATTGTCTAGCCAGCTCTTATTTATTAGGATAGGCAATAAAATAATAGTTTAGTCCTTTTTCAAATTGTTCAATAAATTCTGTTTTCGAAAAAGGGGCTGAATTGTTGAGCCATTTTTTCATAGTGGAGATATTCAGACTACATTCTCCATGTAGTAATTCAAAAACTTGTTCAGGACGAATTCCATAAACATCAGCACCTCCTAATCCATGTTCGAAAACGATAATTGGTTGGTTCTTTTTGATCGTTTTTTTACCACCTTCCATGACCAAAAATTCAGCACCTTCCACATCAATTTTGATAAAATCAACTTTTAATTCTGCGGGTAAAACATTATCCATTAAATCAATTTCGATGGTAATCGAAGTGTCTTTTTCGTTAGGCTTATCATATTTTCTTTTTTTCATTCCACTATAGCCAGGGTTAGAAATGACGTGGTTAAAAGAAGAACTTCCTTTTTTGTTACTCAATCCTAATTGGTGAAAATGACAATTTTTTGGGAATTTTTTTCCTAAAGAATTAAAAAAACTAGGTATAGGTTCGAAACCATGATGCTGTCCTTTCGGAGCATGTTTAAGCATGATTTCGAGCACCTCACCTTCGTGACAACCTACATCAAGGCAGTTAGAATTAGGATTCAAACACTTTTTTAAAACCTTTTTGGTTTGCTGATCATATTGCTGATTTTTAGTGAAAGCAATCGGCAATTTTTTGATAAGATTTTTAATTTGTTTTTTCACAAAGTGATTTTTACGAAGTATTAGACTTTAATCGAAAGGATATAATAAAACTTCTTTGAAAAAAATTAGGGTGTAAAAATAGTATGAAATTTTGCGAAATGAAGCCTGATTTCAATATTAATTAATTTAAAATCGTTGATAATATTTTGTCTAAAAAGTTGATTTTTAGTTAAAATGTTTGGATTTTGTAACATATTTCAAACCCACCTAGCTTTAACCATTCAATTTAAGTCCGTATAACTCCCTACATATTTTTGAAATTTATAATAAAAAGCAACGATGTTTAGTTATTTTTGCTGACATTGAATTTATTTTTTCAAACACTCAAAACGATACATTACACATGAAAGGAATACTAACACTTATATTACTTACCCTATCCATCCTTTCTTTTGCCCAAAATAAATCTTCTGAAACTGTTGAAATCGATGAGCGCTTAACAGAAGTTTATGATGCAGAATACTTGACAAATTTGCAAACTCAAAACCCATTCTTGTTACAACGATGGTCTTTCTATTTAGATAATGCGTACTATATTGTGGACTTTCCAACGGAAAAAGGAAACCCAGACTATCCAACCATCGAAGTGGCAGATTTAGATAATATGAATATTTTGCTTTTGGAAAAAAGCCAAAAAATGACAAGAGATTTTAATAAACTTACCAAATATAAAATCAAGGGAACCGATAAAATTTTAGTTTATTATTCTGGGAAAGAATTCAATCAAAAATTGAATACTTCCTTAGGTCGGAAGTAAAATTTTAATCACCTAATAATTTCCAAAATTCTCCACTAACTAAAAACTAAAAAGACTAGGCAGCAAAAACTGTCAAAAATCTATCAATGTAGAGTTATTAAGCTGTAGATTTTGGTAATAGACCTACTAATTTTTAACTTTCAGTTGATCTAAAAAACAGACATACACTTAATATTTTTCTACCCCTAATTATCCCCTGAACTTTTAAAATTTTGAACAAATTTTTTTACATAATCACCTTAACCTGATTTTGTAAAATTCCCAAATCTGATTGCTTTATGTGCAAACACTTACAAATATTTAATTTGAATAATTTAACTCACACTTCGATCAATTGTTTTTCTAAGCATTGGTTAGTCTTCACATTTTTTATCCTTTTATCCTCCGTTGGGTATGCTCAGTCTTACTCCATGGATGGAACTCCAATTACTGATTGTGATGGTTTTTTCTATGATAGCGGAGGAAGTACTGGAAATTATGGATCATCAGAATCATTTACGACTACAATTTGTTCGGACGGAACAGATGGGACACATGTTCAATTAATTTTTTCAGCGGTAGAATTAGTAGCTGGAGATGAAATTTGTTTTTTTGACGGTACAGATGTAACTGCTCCAGCATTAGCTTGTAATGGAGATTTTATGGTAGGGTCACCGTTTATTATTCAAGCGACTGCAGCAAATACTTCAGGATGTCTAACAATTACTTTTAATTCAGATGGAAGTGGAGAGAGTGCGGGGTGGCAAGCTGATATGAATTGTATTCCATCTTGTCAAACGATCCTAGCAAACTTAGTAAGCTCAGATCCTGTGGTTAGTCCTGTGGATACTGGATATATTGATATATGTCAAGGAGAAAGAGTTTTCTTTTATGGAGAAGGAATTTATCCACAAGATGGAGTTGTGTATAATCATTCTGATTTGACTTCATCTTTTGAGTGGGATTTTGGAGATGGTACTTTTGGACTTGGTCCTAATGTATCTCACATCTATGAAGAGTCAGGAGGTTATATTGTTCAATTGACGATTACAGATCAATTTGGATGTACTAATACTAATTTTTTAAATCAAAGAGTGCGGGTTTCTACGAATCCATCTTTTGCAGTCTTGGCAGATTTTGATAGTGCAATTTGTGCAGGAGATACAATTAAGTTGAATGCCATTGTGAGTCAAATTGATAGTGCTTATTCTGTTGGGGTTTCACCTAATGTAGGTAGTTTTCCAACTTCAGGTACTCGGTCTGATTCATTAGCCTTACCTGATGGAACAGGGGCTGCTTATGAAACGAGCATTGGTTTTTCTAACTTTTCTCCAGGACAAGTTTTGACAAATATTGATGATATAGTTTCTATTTGTGTAATTATGGAACATTCATGGTTGAGAGATTTAGAAATTTCAATTGAATGTCCAGATGGAACATCTATAATTTTACATGATCATCCTGGGAATTTTGGTGGAGAGGTATTTTTAGGAGAACCCTTTGAAGCAGATGAAGCATTACCAGAACCTATTCCGGGAGTTGGTTATGAATATTGTTGGACGCCAAATGCCACTAACGGGACTTGGTTAGAATTTGCCAATGCATCAGGTGTAGGTACTTTACCTGCAGGAGATTATAATTCATTTGATCCTATGTCAGATCTTTTGGGATGTCCTCTGAATGGGGAATGGACGATTTCAGTTCAAGATCTATGGGGAATTGATAATGGATTTATTTTTGAGTGGAGTATTGAATTTGAATCTTCTCTTTATCCAAACATTGAAACTTTTACTCCTGAAATTATAGATTACTATTGGGGAGATAATCCATCTATCTTTTTCCAAACTAATGATTCAATCGCAGCTTCTCCTCAAAATGCAGGAACTGCAAGTTATACTTTTGAAATCTTGGACGACTTTGGTTGTACTTATGATACTTCAATTTTTATTACAATTTTACCTCCAACTCATCCTGATTGTTTTGATTGTCCTGACCCAGAACCGATGTTGCAAGACACTAGTATATGTGATGGACAAACAGTTTTTATTGATGCCGAGAGTACGACAAGTTTAGGAAGTCAATCGATTACTTTTGAGACTTTTCCAACCTATGAGATTGGGTTTGCTAATCATCCTCCGTCCGATCCTTATGAGGCTCAATTAGAAGTTACTTCGATAAATCCTTTAACTATAACCAATGCAGCAACTCAAATTTGTGGGGTCTGTGTGAATTTAGATACAGACTTTGATGGAGATATTCGACTCTATCTTAAATCACCATCTGGGCAAACATTGGAACTATCAACTAATAATGGTGGAGCGGGAGATAATTATACAAATACCTGTTTTACTCCAACTGCCACAACTTCAATAATAGGAAGTTCAGCGCCATTTACTGGTGAGTTTATTCCAGAAGGAGATTGGAGTGATTTGGATGGATCGACAATAAATGGAATTTGGGAATTACAGGTTTCAGATGGATTTGGTGTGACCAAATTTGGAGTTTTAAACTCATGGTCTATTTGTTTTAATACTGAAAATGATGTTGAATATAGTTGGTCGCCAGTTGCAGGATTATCATGTTATAATTGCCCCGACCCTATTGCTGATCCTTCTACAACTTCGACTTATATTTTAGAAGTGTCAGATGATTATGGATGTTTAAGCTTGGATACAATGACGATTAATGTAGCTTCAAGTATTCCTTCACCAGCGAATGTAACTTGTGATACGATGGGAAGTGGTAATCTTAATTTTACATGGGATGCTGTTAGTGGTTTCTCAAGTTATTTAGTCAATGTTAATGGAACAGGATGGGTGCCTGCGAATGGAATTCTTTCTCATTTGGTAAGTGGATTATCTAATGGAGATATGGTTACTCTTGAAGTACAGGTTAACGCTTTAAATGTAAATTGTGCAGTTGGTACATCAAGTGCGACATGTACTTATTTTTTATGTGAAATTTCTCTTGAAGTACCTACCAATGGAATTACAGGGCCTTCATGCTTTAATACAGATGATGGAACTGTTATCGTGCAAGCGACGGGGATTGGAACTGGTCCGTTCTCTTATACCTTAGATAATAATCCTCCACAGTCAACTGGAATTTTTAATGTTGGAGCTGGGGATCATTCGATAATTTTGACAGATGTAGATGGATGTGCAGATACTGTAATGGTAAATGTTCCGTTAGCTGATTCTATTTTTGTAGATGTAGCGATTGATGATGTTCCATGTTTTGGAGATAGTGAAGGTACAGCTACAGCAACTGGTTCAGGTGGAACAGGAACGTTTAATTATGCTTGGAGTACTACACCAGTTTTGACTTTTGATCCAACTATCAATTCTGTTCCCGCTGGAGATTACACAGTAACTGTAACAGATGGAAATGGTTGTGAAGTAGAAGAAATGATTACTATTGACGAACCTGAAGTCTTAGATGGAATTATTGCACCAACCCAAGTTTCTTGTTTTGAAGGAAATGATGGTTCTACAACTGTTTTCCCAACAGGTGGAGTTGAACCATATCTGTTTGCTTGGAGTAATGGCTCAACTAGTTCAAATGCTACTTCATTAATTGCTGGAACTTACACCGTTACGATTACGGATAACAACGGTTGTATGTTTGAAGTAGAGGAAACGATTGGAGAACCAACAGGAATGGTTTTAACCTTAGTTCCCACAGATCTAAATTGTAACGGAGACAATAGTGGAGATATTGATTTAGGAGTGACAGGTGGAATGATGCCTTATACTTATTTGTGGGATGATGGAGAAACGACTCAAGATCGGCCATTGATCTCAGCAAATACATATTGTGTAACTATTACAGATGCCAATAACTGTACTCAAGATACTTGTGTAACTATTGCACAACCAACTGTTTTGACATTAGCTATTTCCTCAACTACAACTACATGTATGGGAAATAATACAGATGGAACTGCTACAATTTTTCCTAGCGGAGGAGCAACTGGTGGTAATTACACATTTCTTTGGAGCAATAATCAAACTAATAGTACTGCTACAAATTTAATAGCAGATAACTATTGTGTTACAGTAACGGATGGAAATGGTTGTACTGCCGTAGAATGTGTTGATGTTAATTCACCAGATGCGATTGTTATTGACAGTATTATTCCAATTGACGTTTTATGTAATGGAGAAAATTCAGGTTTCGCAGAAGTATTTGCTTCAGGTGGAAATGGAATATTTACTTATTTATGGAGTGATCAATTAGCTCAATTTTCTAATCCTGCAAATAGTTTGCCTTCAGGAACTTATACGGTAACCGTTACAGATGCGGCAATGTGTACAGCTACTGCTTCAATATTCGTAGATGAGCCGGCTGTTCTAACCGCATCAATTGATCCAACAGATGTACTTTGTTTTGGAGGAAATGATGGAGCTGGAACTGCTAATCCTTTAGGAGGAGTAGAACCTTATAATTATGCTTGGAATACATTGCCGGGGCAGTTTACTCAAGATGTGAATACTTTAATTCAAGGAAACTATATCGTTACTGTAACTGACTTTAACGGATGTACTACTACAGCGAGTACAACGATCAATGAACCTGCAACAGCTGTTTCAGCTGTAGTAGATCAAACACTTGAAAGTTGTTTTGATCAAAACGAAAGTGAAGCGATAGTTACTCCTTCTGGAGGAACTGGGACAAATTATACTTACGAGTGGAATAATACACCTGCTTCAACTTCTGCTAATGCAAATAACCTTGCTGCGCAGAATTACTCCGTAATTGTAACTGATGAAAATGGATGTCAAACAACTGCTGATATTCTTATAACAGAATTAGAAGAAATCACGGCAAGTGCAATTAACATAGATCCATCTTGTTTTGAATTTAATGATGGTCAATTAGGAGTAAATATTGTCAATGGTGGAGTAGGAGGTGGAGATTTGAATAATTACAATTATACATGGAGTAATGCTTCGTCTAATCAGTTAAATTCAAATCTAGTTGCAGGTGATTACACTTTAACTGTAACTGATGCTCAAGGTTGTTCTGGTGAGACGTTATTTTCTCTTTCTCAACCTGAAGAAATTACAGCAACAGCAATTATTGATGATACTAATTGTTTTGGTTCAGCTGATGGACAAATTAATATTCAAATTACAACTCAAGGAGGTGGCTTTCCAATCGACACCTATCAATGGGACGGAAATGCCAATAATCAAACTACTCAAATTGCAACAGATTTAGCTATAGGAAATTACATAGTTACCATTACTGATAATACGAATTGTTCTGCAGTTGCAAGTTTCGAAGTTAATCAACCTACTCCGATTGAAGCAAGTTTTATCGTAGAAGATAATCCATGTGATGGAAATAATATTGGAACCATTGCTACCACAACTATCGGTGGAACTCCAGATTATACATATGAATGGACAAACACAGATACATCTAATATTTTTACTTCGACCGATCAAAACCTAACCGATCTTTATGCCAATGCTTACACCGTAGTAATTACTGATGGTAATGGGTGTACACAAGTAGAAGTCGTAAGCCTTAATGCACCTGATGCACTCTGGGCTACTATTGAAGCAGATAGTGTTACCTGTTATGATTATCGAGATGGAGCACTCTATGTGGAAGCTCAAGGAGGAACAGGGCCATATCAATATAGTTTAGACGGAGATAATTTTTCAGCGACTAATACTTTCTTAGGTTTAGAAGTAGGGAGTTATGCAACCTATATTCAAGATAGAAATGGTTGTACAACTACAATTAGTGCATTGGTTGAAGGCCCTGAGGAATTGAATGTTGACCTTGGAGAAAATATTACTATCAACATGGGTGAAACTGCTAACCTAAATGCTGTTGTATCTCCTGCTGGAAATTATTTTTACACTTGGTCGCCTGAAGATAGTTTGACATGCATAGATTGTCCAAGTACTGACGCTTATGGATTGTTGTTCCAAACAACTTATCAAGTGACGATCGAAGATGAGTTTGGTTGTAAGGCTGAAGATTTTATCAATATTTATGTCAATAAATATCGAAGAGTTTTTGTTCCTACTGGATTTTCTCCATTTACTGGAAATGAAAATGACTTACTTCGAACTCATGGTGATGAAGGAACTATTGTCAAATCCTTTAAAGTTTATGATCGTTGGGGAGAGTTAGTTTACGAAAATAATGTTCCTTACGATATCAATGACCCTGATATCGGATGGGATGGAACTTTTGATGGAAAAGTTATGAATCCAGCGGTTTTCGTTTGGTCATTGGAAGTTGAATATATTGACGGAGCATCTGATGTATTGAAAGGACACTCTACTTTAATTAGGTAAAAAAAGTAAAAACAAGTACAAAACTTCATTTCTATTATAATTGAAGTTTTATTTAAAATATATTTATAGAAATAAATGCTAAATTGAAAGGTTGATTCTCTGTTTTAGGTTTTTCAAAAAACAAAGCCAACTTTTCGATTTTCAAAATAACAATCACTATGCAAAAAAGATTTACACAATTATTGACTGTTTTTTTCATCATTTTGTCTCAGCAAATTTTTGCACAAGACAAACAGTTTTCTCAATTCTATGCTTCGCCAATGAATTTGAATCCTGCGATGACTGGAGTCTTTGAAGGTAGTTGGAGAGCAGTAATTAATTATCGAGAACAATACAATAGTATTTTGGATATTCATCCGTTCCGTACGATTAGTGCAGGTTTTGAAAAAAGATTTAGAATTGTCAATAGTGATTACTTATCTATTGGTGTGAATGCTTTGCAAGATCAATCAGGAGTCGGTAATTATGGACAATACCGTGGCCACCTGAGTGCATCTTACATGAAGCAAGTTGGAGGAAGCAGGTATAGTACTCAAAGTCAATATTTAATTGCTGGAGCTCAAGTAGGAGTAGGTCAAAATCGAATTGATCCAACTCGTCTTTGGTTCTCCGCACAATTTGATCAGCCAACAGTTTCAGTAAATAATTCTATTGATAACCAAGAAGCCAACTTAGCAACTTCTACTGATGTCTTTTTAGATTTCAACGCAGGATTGATGTGGTATGCTCGTTTAGATGAGAATAAAAGTGTTTATTTTGGAGGAGCTATAAATCATCTTGCTCCTGCACAAGTTTCACTTTATGAGCAAGGCCCAAGTGAAACTTTGTACATGAGATTTACAGGACATGGTGGAGCCGAAATTCCATTGAGTCGTGAGTTGAGTATTTTACCTGCGATTTTAGTAATGAGTCAAGGACCTTCTTTCCAAACTAATTATGGAATAAATTTCAGATACAGTAATCGTGATTGGAGAGAAGTGGCGATTCGAGCGGGACTCTGGAATAGAATATCTAAGACGATTGATGGTGGACATGCAGATGCTTTGATTGTTTCCACAATTTTAGAAATGGAAAGATTTAATCTAGGATTAAGTTACGATGTGAATACTTCAAGTTTGAAAACAGCCTCACAATCAAGAGGGTCACTTGAAATTTCTTTGATTTATGTTCACCCAAGTAAAACTAGATACAAAGTAAATTGTCCAAAATTCTAGGATGTTTTAAATAATAAAAAAAGCGAAATGGATTTCCTCTATTTCGCTTTTTTTATTTTATCCTTGAACGTAAAAGGTCTAATGTTCAATGTCAAACGATTTAAAATTTAAATCCTCCATTCAATCCAAAGAAGTAATAATGTTCTCCAGTCACCGATTGTGTGAAAGCCGCTCTGGCTCCAATCGTAACTGTTTTAGCAATATAAATTTCATATTCAGCAGCGACATTCCAACCATAATTTTCTTCATCTTCAACTGTAAAATCTAGTTCAACACTATCTCGTGATTTAAATTCTCCTATCCAATAACTTCCGCCACCACCAATTTTAAAGCTATTGATAGAATTATTAATAGGTAAAAGATATAAATTCAAATCTCCTTTCCAAGCATTAAATTCTCGATCAGCTGCTCCATCATCATTAGCATTATCAGCTTTGATGTATCCTGCCAATACACTTAGACCAACACGTCGTCCTAGGAATCGAGTGTACTCGCCGTATTGATAATTTCCCAACATCCCATCCTTATGAAATGAAGATCCGTAACCATATTTTAAAGTATTCTTTTTAAACTTATCGGAAGAGTCGTCAGATCTTTGGGCGAAAGTGCCGATTGAAAAAGTGAGAATTGTGGCTAAGATGATGAAAAATAATCTCATTTGCTAGTATGTTGAATTGTAATAAATACTTTTAAAAATGTTCTCTCTATTAAAAATAACACGTGTGGATAGGAGATGCAAACTTTAATTACTCGTTTAACCACACCTTAACTTTAAACACAAAATTAATTTAATTTGTTAACATTTTTAACTTGTATTTTGTTCTTAATTAAAATTAGTTGAACTCTAACGAATTTAATTTCCTACATATTTAAAAGACTCACAATCTATCGCCCGCTGTGTCGCTAAAATTCCATTTAAATGATCATATTCATGCTGCATCAATTCTGATAGTTCATTTTCCAAAAACCAAGTATGAGGTTTCCAGTTTTCATCAACAAAACTCATAGAACAAGAATAATGTCTTTTGACTCGAACATGAAGAGAAGGAAAAGACATACAATCATCCCACAACTCAATCATTTCTTCACTAAAATTTGTCAAAACTGGGTTAATAATTGTCTGTTTATTTTGCGGTGTATTAAGGCATATGATTCGTTTCATCAATCCAATTTGAGGAGCAGCTATAGCTCTACCAGCTCCATATATTTTTCTAAAATCTAAAACGAGTTGGTGTAATTCTTCAATTTGGGGTAGGAGAGAGGCCACTTCATTTTGTGAAACTTCTTTACATTTTTCATAAAGTCTTGGATCGCCTAGTTTTATAATTTTTTCTAACATTATATTTACAAATTAAAATTCCTTTTCTTGAATATTCAATTGTAGTTCGGTCAACAAATTTTTTAATTGACTTTTTGTTTCCGTAAGTGTTTTGTTATTTTTTTGAGAAAAAAGCAAAACATCATCACACCTTTCAATTATTTCATTGGCAGATTTGAAAAATATTTCAAACTGTGATCCCAATTGATTTTGGAAAGGAAGCACTTGTTCAAACATCGCTTTCGCTTTTCCAATCTGTTCTGATACTGGATCTATTTCTGGATTTATTTTTTTAATAAAATTTTTCAAATCAGCCACCGAAGATTTAATATTGGCTAATTGCTCCTCCCCAATTTTTTCTTTTGGAAAATCTAAATAGGTAACCAATTGAGCGTAAGATGTGGCAATTTTTTGAATACCCACAAGCAAGGCATTTTTTAATTCTTTCAACTCCAAAAATCCAATCTTGATTCTACGTGCTCCTTTTACTGTTCCTATTTTAATTTTTTCTTCGTAAGGAATCACGTCATTTGGAGAAGGTTTTTCTCTTAAAATTCCACCAAGGTTAATTAAGTTTTGACCAATACGAATCAGTCCTTTACTTTTATCATCTACGATATTTTGAAATTCTTTTTTTCGATTTTCTATTTCAATTAAAATTGATGCAACTGAAGTTTCGACAGTTTCTTCTTTCAAATCATTTTCTGAAATCATCCCAACTATTTCAATCAGGTTTGAAACTATGGTGTTTTTTTCCAAAGTCCTGTTTTCTTCACGGATGATTCCTTTTAAGATATTCATTCTTAATTGCTGAGTTCGGTTGGCAAGCAAATGGATAATTCCTTGCAAGTCAGAGTCTTCCAAAATATGCTTTTGCACTTTTGAAAAAAAACGTTCTAACTCATTTTCTTGAATATCCTTGAGAAGTTTTGCTTTTAATGTGTCTAATTCCATGGTGTTTTTTCAATTTTTCAATCAATAATCAAATTTAGTCACTAAAAATAAAAAAACCATATCCTCCTGGATCGCGAATGATAATATTATCTACAATTCCTTCTTTATTAAAATGCGTGATTTCCTCCGTGATTGGAATCCCCACTTCTCTAATTTTTGCAATAATCTCAAGATTATTTTTTCCATTAAAATAAGTCATGGATGGATTGAAAAATAAATGAGGACAACTATTGGGTTGCATAAAACTAACTCCCATTTTATCCTGATTTTCATAAGCTACCCAACCTTGTTCTACTGAACCCATTGTTTTTGAAAAACCTAAAATCTCCCATACTTCGATAGACTTTTGAATATCGGTAGTTTCCAAACTCAGTCCAGCAAAATTTCCTAAAGTAGAATTTTCAACTTCTCCCAAATCAAAATTCACAGTCGAATTTGATTCCATCAAATATATCCAAACACCATTATTGTCACCTAATAAATATCCATGTTCAATGGATAAAACATTAGTTATTTTTTTCAATTTTTCAACGGTAGATGACCAATCGCTTTTATAAAACTTTACACCAGCTCTGGCAAATCGATCAGGATTAATTTCGATAACAGCTTTTCCATCAGATACCAAAGTTGGGTTTTCCTTGGACAAAACTTTGAAGTTTAATTGTTTATAAAAAATTAAACTTTGGTTGAGGTCATTAGTTGGAGTTTGGAGGATTGTATTCATGTTTTACTTTTTAAACTTTCAAATTTATTTTTAATCTCATAAACCGAGTATTCATATTCCATTCCTCTCACAAATATTCATTTTAAAAAAATGGAAGCCTTGTAACTTAACTTAAATTTAATTCTATTTTTCTTAGAATTAAAAATACTGAATTTTACTGATGAATTAATTTAAACATCCTTAAGAGGACTGAAACGAGCAGAACGGAAACTGAAAGTAGAAAGGGAAGGATTAAGCGGGGGGCAAATCGTACTAATTATACTTGGAGCGGTGTTAATAATTTTTCTTATTATGTTTTTAATTTTACTGGCTGGAATTAAGTCTTCAGCAGATGGTAGTTCAGATAGCAGCGAAGAAAGTTGTAAGGATTGATTAAATGGAAATAATTAAAAGAAAAAAAGAGCACCAATTCATTTTGAATTGATGCTCTTTTTTTTAACCTCTTCTCCGTGGTGGTTTAGGATCAGGATTACGATTACCCCCTTTCCAACGGCCTCCACCGCTACCCGTTCTTCTATTATCACCTTGACCTTGAGGTCTTGGTTTTCGCTTGAATCTGCGTTGTTGCTGTTTTTGCTTAACAATGATTTCAGTCAAATCATCCACATATGGTTGATCGTCAATAACTTCAATTTGTTGACGAATCAATTTTTGAATATCTTTCAAATAAGCTCTTTCTTCTTCATTGCAAAATGAAAGTGCCAACCCACTTGCTCTTGCCCGTCCTGTTCGACCGATACGGTGAACATAAGTTTCTGGGACATTTGGTAAATCGTAATTAATCACTAAAGATAAATCGCTTACATCGATTCCACGAGCAGCAATATCCGTTGCCACGAGTACCTCAGTTACGCCATCTTTGAAGTTTTTTAAAGCACGTTGACGAGCATTTTGAGATTTATTTCCATGAATCGCGGCAGCATTAATTTCTGCTCGACTGAGGAGTTTTACAATTTTATCTGCACCATGTTTTGTTCGAGAAAAAACTAAGGTAGCATCACTTTGTTTTTCTTTGAGAAGATGAATAAGCAGTTTAGTTTTATTTGACTTAGCTACCATGTAAACTGCTTGCTCGACTCTTTCAGCAGTCGCTTGCTCAGGTTTTACTGTTACTCTTTCAGGACGGCCTAGAATTTTTCCAGACAATTCAACAATGCTTGGAGGCATGGTGGCAGAGAAAAATAAAGACTGTCTTTGTTGAGGTAGTTTTGCTACAATTTTTCGTATAGGAACAATAAATCCCATGTCTAACATGTGATCAGCTTCATCCAAAACGAAGTATTGGATATCTCTCAAACTGATAAATCCTTGATCCATCAAATCCAAAAGTCTTCCTGGAGTAGCTACCAAAACATCTACTCCGTCTCGTAATCTATTAGTTTGTTTTCCTTGTTTTACTCCACCAAAGATTACGGTATTTTTTATATTCGTAAACTTAGCATAGGTAGAAAAACTTTCTCCAATTTGGATAGCCAACTCTCTCGTAGGAGTGACGATAAGTGCTTTTATTTTTCGACGATTCAACTGTCGAGATTTATCATTATATAAATGTTGAATAATTGGAATGGCAAAAGCTGCTGTTTTTCCAGTACCAGTTTGAGCACAACCGAGCAAGTCTTTATGTCGCAAAAGGATTGGAATGGATTGTTCTTGAATTGGAGTTGGGTGAGTATATCCTTGGATTTTAAGAGATTTTAAAATCGGTTCTATTATGTTTAATTCTTTAAATGTCATATATATATTTGGGACTTAAACTATTTATCTTTTTTGTTTAACATGTTACGTTAACTATATTTTTAAGTTATAGTTTAAGACGTGAATTATTTTGAATAAGGGTGCAAAGGTAGGGGATTTGTTGGTAATATGTAATTATTTGATGTTCTAAGTAAAAAAGGCTAAATGATTACTATGAATCATTTAGCCTTTTTTAATTTTTATTTTAAAAAACTATGCCTCAGCAAGTTCCATTTGCATTTTTTTCTCTGCTAATTTTCTGTCATACTCCCCAGTTCCTAATTGGTTCATTAGAGTAAGGTGACTTTTTACTGCACCAAAAAATGTTTTGTGAGCATGATAAGGAACATTATATTCTTCAGCAGTTGCTTTGACAATTTTTGAAATATTTTTGTAGTGAACATGGCAAATATGTGGAAATAAATGATGTTCCACCTGATGGTTCAATCCTCCGATGAACCAAGCGAAAATAGTACTTCCATTAGCAAAATTTGCTGTAGTTCTCATTTCATGGATAGCCCAATTATTTTCAACACTTCCTGTTTCATCTTTTACATAAAAATCAGTTTCCTCAATTATATGAGCAGGTTGGAAAATGTAGGCGAAAATCAAACCTGAGATATAATGCATCACAAAAAATGCTAAAAATGTTTGCCAAGCAGCGATAGGCAAGATGTACATTGGAATTAGCAAAGTTATGGTGATGTATAATGATTTAACCACAAATAATTCAGTCAATCTTGCAGGAAAAGAAAGTCCTTGATCTTTTAGTAATCCCAATCGATTATACCGAAGTAATTGTTGTAGATCTTTGACTAAAAATCTATAAATAGATAATAATCCATAAAAAAGACTGCAATAATATGCTTGATATTTGAAGATTGCTTTTCTTTTCTGGTTTGGTGAAAAACGCATTACATTTTGGTTCAAGTCTTCATCATGTTCGTGAATATTGGTAAACGAATGATGTAAAACGTTATGTTGAATTTTCCATGTTACGTGGTAACCTCCGATCAGATTAATCAAGTATCCAAGCACATGATTAACTGTTTTATTGGTAGAGTAGGAACCGTGATTAGCATCGTGCATGATTGATAATCCGATACCCGACATTCCAAGACTCATAATTATATAAGCAGTAAATATTGGCCAAAAAGAAGTTAAAGCTCCAGAAAGTAACACAAAAAGAGGAATGAAATACAAACTAACCATAAAGGCAGTTTTGATTTTCATGTTTAAGTTTGCATGTTTGGAAAGATTTTTCTCTTTAAAATATTTATTAACTCTTCGGTTTAGTTCTTTATAAAATTCAGGTCTGTCTTTCTTGTTGAACCTAACACTAGGTACACTCATTTGTCAAGGTTTTAAACTGGTAAAATAATGATGGTAAAAAAATTATAAAAGTGGTTTTTCTTAAAGGGTGTAAGCTATCGCTTTTAATCTTAAAAATAAGTAAACTAGTTTAACTTTATTAAATGACTTTTATCAAGAAATTAATGGCTAGGGAGTAAAAGGGTGTTACTATATTGAACTATAATTAGTTCAATAACTTGTGTTTTAAGGTTTCCTGTGGATGTTTCGTTTTGTACGTTTTAACAATATTTCGATTTATAAAACCGAATTTTTCATATCAAACCCTAATGTTAAGTAGGTATTGTCGTTGAATTGAAACTCATCAATAACCTCCCAATTTAGTTTTTGAGTATGAGCAAAAAGGGAACGTTTGTTCTCTTTGTTTATAAAAGTAATACTTATTGGATATTTTTTTAGCATCTCCAATCTCATTTTTTCAAAAAGTGACTGTAGAATGCCAATTCCTCTAAAATTTTTGTGAATACAAATTGGTCCATATTGGAAGGTATTTTGGGTATTTATCCTTTTTCCATCAAAAATTAACTTGGGAAAACTGGCGATCATTACTTTAAATAATTTCCATTGGGAAAAATATTTCCAACTTCCAGCAAAAGCATAAGCGATAATTTCTTCTTCAATTTCAGTTACAAACAGTCCTTTTAGTCCTATAATTTCTCTGATTTGAGTATAAGTGAAAGGAGTAGTGACGAAACCATCTTCTCTTTCTTCTTCAGTAAGATTGTCAAAGAGGTTTAGTTTTTGGAGGGCGAGGACATTATGGATGTCATGTGTGGTGGCTAATCTTGATTCCAATTCTATTTTTCTTTTTTAAATAAAGCTTTAAATGCATCATAAACAGCTAAGTGTAAAATATCAGCGTGAGTCAAATTTTCAAAAAACATAAAATGAGCATTGATATTTTCTTTTTCTTCTTTTTGGAAAATAGCAAATAAAGATCTTGCATCCGTTTCCATCACTTTATATTTATCTTCATTTCCAACTCCCACAAAAACAGATAAGTCTTTTTGGAAATCAGATGTTAAAAATGCAGGTGCTACTTTTAATAATGTTTGATCATCCCACCAAAGGCTTGGACTGATGATAATATAATGCGAAAACAATGATGGTTGTTTTAATAAAATTTCTGTAGCAACTAGTCCTCCAAGTGATTGACCAAGTAGCAGTTTAGTTGAATTAGTTTTGTAATGCTTATCAATAAAAGGCTGTAATTCTTTTTCTAAAAAACTGATAAAATTAGCAGACTGTCCACTAGTTGGAAATGCTTCCTTGATTTCTTTGACCGAAGTTGGGTAAGTGAAATCTCGTTTTCTATCGACATTTCCAATTCCTACAACTATGGTTTTGGGAAGGATATCCACCCATGGAAAATTGGCAAATTGAACCAACCCTGCAACGTGTATAAAATCTTCATCAGCCGAACCATCTAGTAAATAAATGACTTGATAAGTAGCTGTGGAATCTGGATGATAGCCTTCAGGCAAATATATATTGAGTGTTCTTTTTTCGTTGAGAATGGTGGATTCTAGTTCGACTATTTCACCAATTGCGAATAGTTTTTTGGCTTCATTATTTTGTGAAAATGTATTGTTGCAAAAAAGTAGAAATAGAAAAATAGATAATATTTTAAAGTGCATCCTTTTGAATTTTATTTTCTTCAAAATGTAATTTCATTCCTTCGTGTGTGGCAACAAAGCCAAGTTTTTTATAAAAATTAATTGCTTCTGGTCTTTTTTTGTCAGTTGTTAATTGCAAAAGGTGAGCACCTTTTTCTTTTGATCTTTCGATTGCCCATTTGAATAATTGTTCTCCAACTCCTTTTCCTCGATGGTCTTCTCTGATTCTGACTGCTTCGATCTGCGCTCTAATTCCACCTTGATAAGTAAGATATTGAATGAAACTCAATTGTAAGGTTCCTATGATTTCTTTTTCCTGGTTTTCAATAACCATTAATTCTTGGTTTTTATCTTGATCGATATTTTCGAATGCTTGATAATATTTTGATGGAAGAGGATCTTGAAAGTCTTCTCTAAGTTTTCCTAATTTATCGTTAGCAATCATTTCGATAATAAAAGGGAGATCATTTTTTGTTGCTTTTCTGAATGTCATTTTTTAGTTTATTTTCTTTATGCAATAAGAATTTCACTAACCTTCCCTGCAACTTCTAAACCTGCATTCCTACCAGTATCTTCCAACAACACTTTTTTATTTTTTTTATCAAATAACTTCACTTCAATTTTCGCAGTCATACTTTCTTCAATTCGACCATCCATAAATCCTAAAATAGGGGAGGCCAATGAAGTCGCAGCTTCTCGATGAGCAAATATTTCCAAGCGATGGTTTCGATTTTCTAAAACCAATTCTACTTTTTTTTCATCGGCAAAAGATTTTCGTAATCGAGTAAAATTATAAGTGGTAAATTCAATCAATCGATCATGCAACCAAACTCCTCCAATAAACCCAACGAACGAACTCGTCAACCATGGGATTTTTGCCACCGAAGCTTTTAATGAAATTCCTGATTGTGAAAAATGGTTCGTTTGCATCCAAATGTAACCACTTGGAAAAGAACGTCCCCAATCTTTTTCCATATATCCTCTTCCATTAGAAAAGTCAATTTCTTCGCCTTTGATTTTTAAAGTTCCATGAATTGAATGATCCATGCTTAAGATTCCATGGTAACATTGCATAAATGGAACGAAGGAAAATGGTCCCATGATACCGGGAGAATACCAGGAACTAGACCAAGGAATTTGATTCTCAAAAGTCAATTCACCTTGGGCTGTTGGTAAATCAAGTTTTATCTTTTTTGTGGAAAAAAAGTTGTCACCTAGTTTGACTTCGAATTTCCCTTTTGCTGGAATGAATTGCTTGGCGTCAAATTTATGATATTCAGCGGTCAGTTTTTTTCCATCCAAAACTTGTACAAAAGCTTGCTGGCTACCATTTTCATCCATGGCAATACCTGGGATAAATGCAAAAGCCTTGGTCTCATCTGAGTTGATGATTTTATAATACCACCCTTCAAAGTATTTTTTTGTTTTTCCCCACCCATGATATTGTTCAGGATGGAAAAGGGCTTGGAGTTTATTTTTTATCATAGAATTGAGAATGTGAAATTAAAGATATTCATTTCAATGATTCATTGAATAAAATTGTAGATAATTGATGTTAACCTGCCATAGTTAACAATTATTTCTTTTGAATGAATAATATTTTTGTAATTTCGCGCCCGATAAAATTTTTGATAACATATTATAAATTTAAAATGAAAAAATTATTATATTTTATTCCAATGGCTTTACTTTTTGCAGCCTGTGGAGGAACAACTGGAGGTGGAGCAAACTTACCAATGACGAATCAAAGTGATTCGACTTCTTATGCTTATGGTACTTTGATTGCTGATAATTTAAATCAAATTAAGACTGATGTAGGAGAAGAACATGCAATCGACTTGGATCTTTTTTCTAATGGATTAAGAGAAGCGATGGCTGGAGAAGCAAGAATGACTAAAGACGAAGCCGATGCTGTAATGCGTGCATTTGGTCAAATGGCTCAAGCTGCTTCTCAACAGAAACAACAACAAGAAGCAAGTAAAAATATTGCTATTGGTGAAGCTTATTTAGCAGAGAATAAAACTAAAGAGGGAGTTCAAGTCACACCAACTGGATTGCAATATAAAGTCATTCAAGAAGGAACGGGCAAACAACCAACTACAGAAGATGAAGTCACTGTTCATTATACTGGGACTTTGATCGACGGATCTGTTTTTGATAGTTCTGTGCAAAAAGGTCAACCAATTTCATTTCAAGTAACGGGAGTGATTGCAGGTTGGACTGAAGGATTACAATTGATGAAAGAAGGTGCAAAATATGAATTTTATATTCCTTCTAATTTGGCATATGGTCCTCAAGGAAGACCAGGGATCCCAGGTAATTCTACTTTAATTTTCGAAGTTGAATTGATAAAAATTGGGAAATAATTTTTGTTGAAAAATATCAAAAAAAAAGCTGAGTAAATTTATTTACTCAGCTTTTTTTTGAAGTTTAACAGTTGTTTATCTCTTTACAGAAATAGCTTTTGCTACAATTCCATTCGGCGAAACTCCATGTAAAATATATTGTCCATTTGTCAAGTTGGTCAAATCAAATTGGTGTTGAAACTCTTCTCCAATTTGGTTGAATGATTGTTGTAAAACTACTTGCCCATTCATGGAGATAATTCTCACATCTAGTTTTTCAATTGCCTGGTTAGCATTGATTTGAAGTGTTGTAAATTCATCTGCTGGAATAGGATATAACAATATATTTGCATTCAAGAAATTATCATCAGTAGAAGTTGCTGGATCAAGAACATTGATCGTCATAACGTATTCTTCATCACTAAAATCATCTCCATCCGAAACTCTAAACTTGAATAAATCATAACTAAAGCCTTCACCATCTGTATCTGGAAAGAAAACTAAATCTGACAATTCTTCAGTAGGAATAATATCTCCAACATAAAGGTGTGCTCCATTGAGAAATAAATTCCCAACTGATTCCACTTCTGTAATCATGATAGAACTCAAAGTATCACTTCCATCAGTATCAGCAAAGGAGAAATCATCTTGCTCAAAGAAATAAGGAATATTGATAAAAGTAGTAACTGAATTATCAGCCGAAGTAGGAATCGAGTTTGGACGTAATTTGTACAAAGTTCCTTGATAGTAACTAAGGTCATTATATCTTAAATATAAATATCCTTGATCTTCTGTCATCACAAAACTATATACTTTCCCTAATGGATTTTCTACTTCGGTAAATTCATTTCCATCATAAATGAAAAGTGTCTGTTCAAAATTAGTACTATTATATCCAAGGAATAGTTTATCATTTACAGAAGCTGCGAAGTTGCTATAGGTAAAATCAACAGGTCCAGTTATTTCACTTACGGTGTTACTTCCAGCCTCTAATCTTGTCAGGCGATTATTGAAATTAATATCATAATAAACATAATATGCAGCACCACCAATAGTATCAGCATATTGAGTAAAAGTAAAACCAGCAGGAGCATCGACTTCTATAAATTCAGTTCCGTCATAACCAAAAAGGAATTGGTTAAAATTCACATCGTACATTCCAAAGAAATCTCTACCATCAAATCTGTTGATATAAAAAGGAAATTGAAAACCTGTAGGAATAGGTAATTGACTCAAAGTTGTCCCATTCAATTCGAAAATAAAGTTGGAGAAATTAGCATCATAATAACTCAAATAAGAAGTTTCTCCTGTTGGATCCAAATAAACTACCCAAGAAAATTCAAATCCTGCAGGATTTGTAATTTCAGTAAATGTAGTTCCATCAAACAAATATAAGAAGTTAGTGAAATTCAAATCTTCATAAAATGACAAGTACATTTGATCATCAGTCTCACCTATAAAAAATGAATATTCAACACCTGTTGGATTTACAATTGGAGTAAAGGTCGTTCCATCAAAAGCTACCATTTGATAATCAAAATTCGAATCATAAAATGACAAATACATCACATCATTAAAAATAGAAATGAAGTTTCCAAAAGTTAAACCTGCTGGGCTTCCTACTTCTGTTAAATCAGTTCCATCATACTCATATAATATGGTATTGAAATTAGTATCGTACAAAAAGAGATACATCTTTGAATTATATTCACCAATATAACCTCCGTATTGAAGTCCTGCTGGAATAGTAAACTCAGTTGCATTGGCTCCTCCATCATATTCTACCAACATTTGGTAAAAGTTCGCATCATAAGCAGTAAAGTAAAAATTTCCATTGTAGTTGTGAGAATAGAATGGGAAATTTAGATCACCAGCAAAAGGAATCTGGTTCAAATCCATTCCATCATAATGGAACATCCCTGTATAAAAATTAGGATCATAGTATTCGAAAAACAAATCTCCATCTTGTCCCCCTGAAAACCAACTCAAGGTATAATCAATTGGGTTAGGAATTTCTTCCAAGGTTTGAGCTGTAGTAGTTTTAGAAGTAAAACTAAATGCTAACAAGAATAAAAAGGAGAGCATGGTTTTATGGGTAAAGAATTTTTTCATAGGTTAAGGTTTTAGATTTTTAAATTTTTCCAAAATTAAAACATTCACAAAATACTGAAAAAACTTGAGGTGTTTTATACTGATTGATAGCCGACATATGACTTTTGTCCATAAAAAGGATTTTTTTTTCGATTAATCAGTTTATTGTGGATTTTTTGGCTAAAAAATAACTTTAAAGACACTTGTCTTTTATAAGACAAGTAGCTTTTTTCCTTTGAACTGTAGGCATTTTTAGTTGTTTCCAATATCTAGAATCACAATTTATTATATCTAAAATTGAAATAAATCAATGAAAAAAATAACAAGAGATATCATTAATAATGCATGGACTTACGATGATTACAGAACGAAAATCGACGAGCTTTTTGCAGAAGGAAAAACTACTGGGGACAATCATAGTGAAGCGATGTTGAATTATACGAAGTTGAATATTTTTAGAATGAAGCGATTGGATAAAACTATTCGATTGACTGAAAATACTTTGGCTCAAATCAAAAAAGAGAATCGGAAAATCATCTGGTTAGTTATTACAGAAGCATGGTGTGCCGATGCTGCGCAAGTCATTCCTGTGCTCAACAAGTTAACGGCAGAAAATAAAAATATTGATTTAAAACTTATTCTTCGAGATGAAAATCTAGAAGTGATGGATCAATTTTTAACTAACGGAACTCGTTCCATTCCAATTTTAATTGTTTTGGATTCTGAAACTTTGGAAGTGTTAAATAGCTGGGGTCCTCGTCCAACAGAAGTTCAAAAAATGGTCATGGATGCAAAATCCGAGGCTCAATCAAATCAGGAAGAAAGTAAAGAAATTTGGGATGAGGTAAAAAAGAATTCTCAATTATGGTACGCTAAGGATAAAACCAAAACGATCCAAGATGAGATAGTAAATATTATGTGAGAATAGTTGTTCTCCATAACCGTGGCACGACTCAAAGTCGTGTCACAGTTTAATAACCTGTAATTCAATAACCAAATTGTTTTTCCAAAATCAAAAACTCCACCCTTCTATTCTTCTCTCTTCCTTCTTCCGTATCATTTGTTGCCATAGGTTGATCTTCTCCAAAACCTTTTGATTTTAACCGTTTTTCCTCAATTCCATTTTTCATTAAAAAATCCATAACAACATGCGCACGTGAGGAAGAAAGCTTCAAGTTGTAGGCGTCATTTCCATGATTGTCAGTATGTCCGTGAATCGCAATTTTGATGTTTTTATTTTTTTGTAAAAAAACCAAAAGGTGATTCAACTCTTCAAAAGAAGCAGGCTTCAAAGAAGATTGATCAAAATCAAAAAAGATGTTTTTTAAAACGACCGGTTGATTTTTCTCAATTTTGGAAATATCGAAAACTAGTTTTTCCTCAGGTTTATCTCCTTCTTGCCAAACTCTCACATCATCAATTAAATAATGAGTATAAGCAGGAGTCCAAGATAAACCTCTGTACTTTTTAAAGGATTCCACGTTTGTATTTTCATTGTTATAAAAATTTCCAATCGTTAAATAAATGAGTGGTTTATCAGGAACAAAGGTGCCTTCAATTTTCACCCATTCCATATTTTCTTGATTTATAATTTCTGTATGATTGATTTGAGGTTGCTTTTCTATATTGTCCTCCGTCTCTTCGTAGAATTTTTTTTGAGAAAAATAAAACCCAATATTATTAGAAACTAGTTTAGCTTGTCGATCTTTTTGAATCCAAAGTTCACAATAGGTTTTGATTCCTGGCTTAATGGTTTTTTTTAGTTTTACTTGGATGTATTCTCTAAACGTTTCAGTATTTGTATTATGTAAATAAGTCATGATTCCCGCTACATGAGCTCCAGTTTTTGCGACATTACAATCTTTATAAACTTTCTTACATTCTCTTAAATATGCTTTTGGAATAATTCTTAAATCAGGTGTGGCATCAGAGGCTGCTGTCCAATCCTTTAAATTAGTTTGAAAAGAGAGGTAACCACTTTTATGTTCAAATTCAAAAGCGTTTCTTTTCGGCCCACGTAAAGGCAGGTTTTCAACAACTTCAAAAGAATGATTTGGAACTAGATTTTGAGAAAATAAAAAGGTAGGAGAAGAGAAAAATAGAAATAAGAAAAGAGAAAATAGCTTCATAATTTTTTTCACAAATAACGATGAGTTCAAAAAAAGTAACGTCCTCGCGTGTCACCGTTTTAGAACCGTGACACGCCAGGGTAGTTTATTTTAAAACCTTCACTCGTCCCAATTCTTCCGCACGATCGAAAGCAGCTTGAGCTCCAGCAATAATATCGTCATTCAATTTTTTATCATGGTAAGAAGCCATGGCAGCTTCGGTCGTTCCACCTTTCGACGAAACTTTAGCAATCCATTCCTCGCAAGAGAAATTATTTTTATTATATAAATCAACTGCACCTTTAAAAGTTTGACTAACTAAAAGTTCAGCTTCTGATTCATTGAAACCCATTCTTTTCGCAGCTTTCATCATTGAGTCCATGAAGTAAAAAACATAAGCAGGGCCGCTTCCCGAAATGGCAGTTGAAGCATCTATTGCTCTTTCGTTTTCAACATAAACAGTTTTGCCTGTTGTGTTGAGAAGGTTTTGAACCATGACTAATTCGATTCGAGTTACCTCATTGGAAGAAGTAAAAGCAGTCATTCCCATTCCAATTTGAGCAGGTAAATTAGGCATTGCCCGAATTACTTTTTTTACACCAAGTGCTTCGCAAATAGTTTCGATTTTTACACCAGCCATGATTGAAAGAAAAACTTGTTGGTCATCAACGAGAGGTTTTAATGTTTCAAACAATACATTTGCATCTTGTGGTTTGACCGCAAAAATGATCAAATCCGCTTTGGCAAAACAACCTTCTGGAGAGCCATAAACAGTTCCAATATCTTTTTGTGAAAGGATAGCTGCTTTCTCAGGTGACTTCTCAAGAATCATCATATCCTCTTTGTTGGTGATGTGACTTCTCAAAAAACTTTGGGCATATGTCAATCCCATATTTCCTCCACCGATTACTAAAATTTTCATTTAAATGTGATTTTGATTTTTACTAAAAACAGTTGGTTAGTTGTTTCTCTGTATAACTTTTTTCTAAACTAAACTTAAATAGGTGACCATAAAACTTCCAACGTTCAGCGTCAAACGAATTAAAATCTAGTACTATCAAACGTTGAAATACAAATATCGTTTCTTTTTAATTGCTTTTTTGTCCATGTTTTAGCTGAATTACAATCTCCAAATCTTGAATTTCTATTTTCCAAAAAGACTCCGATTTTCGGTTTAATTTTTTTAAATTAGCTAGACTAAAAATATTCAACAGATTTTATACTAAATGAAGTTGTAAACGAAAATGTAAAATGTTGGTCGTATAACGTCCAACGAGGAAAATTCATTCACCCTTTTTTTTATTAAAACAAAACTATGAGTTTAAGAACCATTTTTCTACTAATTTTCACCTTGCTCTATTTTATAGTAGGGCATTGGTTGTACACCCACAATATTATTGGTATATGCAGCGGTGGTGAGAAGACTGTTGTAGTAGTTCCACCGGAGGAGGATCCTACTGATGACAACCTTTCGTCTAGCACTATTGCAGATGCAGATACAACTTTAAGTCCACTTTCATTTAACTGGTCAGATCGAACACCAATTATTTCTGATGGTTTTGATAAATATCAATCAGATATTGTTGATCAACTAGAAGATGATAAGGATCTTGAAATTACTGGCTATTATTTTTCAGATGAAGTAATTCCTGATGGATTCGAGAATATGGGAATGGCACGTGCTGATGAACTGCGAAAGATGTTTAAAGATTTCATTGGTGAAGATCGAATTATTATTAATAGTAAACTGATAGATGATATAGATGGCAATGAATCTAATGCTTTCGAAGCCGCAGAATTTAACTGGGTAACAAGGTCGAGAGTAAATGATACGACTATTCGGGAATTTGATGTAAATAATATTAGGATCAATTTCCCTTTCAATTCTTCCGACAAAGAAGACAGTAAAGAGATGGATGATTACTTGCCTGAATTAGCAGAATATCTACAAGAGACTGGTAAGTCTGTTCTTATCGAAGGACATACCGATAGCACAGGTGATCCTTTGTACAATTATGATTTAGGATTACAAAGAGCCATTAAAATTCGAAACTTGTTGGTCAAGTATGGTGCTGACAGAGATAAGATTTCGGTTGACTCGAGAGGTGAAAGATATCCAATTGCTTCTAATCGAACAAGAGAAGGTGAACATAAGAATAGGAGAGTGGAGATTACTTTGAAATAATGTGTTACTGTTTTGTAAGTGTAAACAAGTATATGTTGAGTTCAGATAAAAATCGTCAACAGAAAACTTATACACACAAACACAACAACACTTTTTTAACTTTAAAAAAAAAATTAGACAATGACTTTATCAATATATTTAGGAGTATTTTCTTGGTGTCCAAACTGCTCATTGTGGCTACTTATTCTTTTAGCTGGAGCATGGTTTTTAGGTTGGCTTTTTTGTGATTGGACTAGAGGTAGCCGTCTTCGAACTGAAGTGAATGGATTGCATGGTGATATCAAAAATTGGAAAAAGAAATTTACAGAAACTGAATCTGATTTGAAGCAAGCTAAATATGATCAAGAAAAATTGAGTGGTGAATTTGCAACGGTAAAATCAAAACTAGCCGATTCAGATTTGCGATTTCAAGCGATGGCAGATAAGTATGATGAACTACTTGAAGCTAAAAGTGGAAACGAGGAGGTAGATGTTTCCAAATGGGAAAATCATGTTG
>CAJQQY010000365.1 GCA_905480595.1 uncultured Saprospiraceae bacterium
TAGGTGACAAATATTATCCTAGAATTATACAAAAAAGAAAACCATCCAATTAAATAAGACAATTGGATGGTTTTCTTTGAATGTAAAATTCTAATTATTTTTTCTTCAAAACTAGCATTGGTGTTTTTGAATCTAACGCCATTTTTTTGGTGAAACTACGATGCATTAATCGTTGCCAATAATTCCGTTGGGGACTATAGGTCACTAATAAATTAGTATCATACGTTTCTAAAAATTCAAGCATGCTATCTAATTTATTTTCAGTAGTTATTTCATGAAAAGTAATTTGCAAAGCAGGTGCATTTTCAGAGAAAAATGATTTTAACTCCTCCATATCAATTTGAGTAGTTTCTTCTTTTTCCGAATCTGAAAAATGGACGCATCGAATGATAGGATGAAATGGTTCTAATAATTTGGACACTCTCCAAATTTCGTAAGGATCAGTTTCCGTCAAATTCGTAGCGTAAGCCACCAAGGTAGTAGCACGATAAGCGGCAAATTCTGGAATAACAAAAACAGGACAAGGCGCTTTTTTTACAACATTAGCAGCCACACTTCCAAATATTTTATCTACCGCTCCATGCTCATCACGAGTTCCTATGCAAATAAAATCATATTTTTCTTCCTTCGCATATCTATCAATTACCGCTTCTGGATTTCCCATTTCGATTTCGGTCATGATAATAGGAACATTTTCTATTTGCTGAAGGGTTTGTAATAAAACCTTACTTGTCAATTCATATAATTTTTGCTTGGCAACTTTCATTCTTTCATTCACAGCAATTTCCACAGCAACAGGAACATTAACCATAGATACTTCGGGGTTGACCACATTAAGCAACATGATTTCTGCATTCATTTTGTCACCCATTAAGACTGCATGCCGAAATGCATTTTCAGCTGAAAAAGAAAAATCTGTAGGAACTAGAATTTTGAATTTATTTTTCATCTTATAATTTTTATGTAAGTTTTCTTTTTTTGGAAAAACAATAAGTGATAAAAGTCATTAAATAAGGTTGATTAAAATCATGTTTGATCCTCAAGCATTCTCCGAAATCATATCAAAATCCTTTGACTGAACATCTTTTAATAACAATTCTTTTACGGCTAGCAATAGTGATTTATTCGAAGAATGAATCTCACGATTGATATTGAATAAAGTTGAAATTTCGATATCAGAGAATTTACTTTCTCGCACAATATCATAAGCTGATTCCAAGAAGTTATTGTAATTCGTTTTGCTACGAATCTTCAAATTAGCCAATTCTTCAAAATGTAATGCTGGATTTTTAGTATCTAGAATTTGATGAATACTTTTATAAAGATGCTCTTGGTCTGAACGTTTTTCTATTAAAAAATTAATCAGATGATCATTCACAGAACGCTCAAATTCCTCCACATTGTGAGCTATATCTTTAATGCTTTTGGCAGAAGACATTACGTGTCGAATCGAAATCATCAGCTGTTTCAGTCGAATACTTTCATCGGAGTCCAACTTTTGATTTTGAATGCCCACGTAAAATTCTACGAGTTCGCCTTCTAATTCTTTGATCAGCGTGTATTGGTTTTTATAGGAAAGTTCATTAGTTTCTTTCAACAGTTGTTTGTCTTCAAATCCAGTTTTATTGATTTTTAAAATCGAAAATTGCAAAAGAAAAACACGATGTAATAAATGATTAATATCTTTTGTCAAAACTTCTAAAGCTGCATCAGGAACACCTGTTGGAACACTAGAAATATATTGAGCCACTACTTGATCTTTATTTTTAAACATCTTTTCCAAGAGCCTTGCAAAGACTCCAAGAAATGGAATGAAAATCAAAATTCCAATAAAATTAAAGGAACTATGGAAGGCCACCAGCGTCAAAAGAGGATTGGAGGTTCCAATTATTTTGGTGACTAATTCCAAAAGAGGGAATAAAAAAATCAGGGTAACAATATCTATAATGAAGTTGTAGGAGAAATGACTAAAGGCGACTTGCCGTTTAACTTTTGATCCTTTCATGGCTCCCAACAAAACAGTAATTGTCGTTCCCAAATCATTTCCTATGACCATTGCTGCTGCACCTTCCAAGGGAATAATTCCACTATTGAGTGCACTTAAGGTGATCACCATTCCTGCCGAACTCGATTGAATAATAGCTGTCAAAACGAACCCTACCAAAAATAAAATATAAGGACTGTAATTGGCAAAAGGAGAAATATCAAAGTTTTGAGCAAACAAATCTATGCTAGATTTCATATAATCTAACCCCATAAATAAAGCGCCAAATCCCACAATCAAAGATCCTATGTGATACATTTTTTTATCACGTGAAAAGAAAACCATACTCAATCCACCAATCGCCAAGAAGGGGAAAACAAATGCTTCAATCTCAAAACTAAATCCAAAATAAGCGACCACCCAACCTGTAAAAGTGGTTCCCAAATTAGAACCGATGATGATTCCAATGGCATTTCGAAGTTCAATTATTCCAGCTCCTACAAAAGCTAAAACCATCAAACTGACCACCGAGCTACTTTGTAAAATGATTGTTATAAAAATTCCAACAAGGACTGCTTTGAAAGGATTATTGGTATGTTTTCTTAGGAATTTTTTAAAAGTACGTCCTGCGATTTGTTCCAATGAACCTTCCATCAAGAGCATTCCTAAAAGGAAGACTCCAAGACCTGCAAAAAATTCCCAGAAGTTAAATTGATCCATTATGTGAATTTAATTTTTGTAAAAATAGATTGCTCAATAGGGGAGGCAAATGATTAAAGTCAATGAGAATAGTGATTTTTGTCACTATATAGAATTTTCACAATCTATGAAATGATATGAGATGATTTTGAAATTACGCTATTAATTTTTAACCTACTCCAAATAGGTTGGGTAGTTAAATTGACAATTTTGTGTTATGATAAAATGGAAAGCGGCATTATTTGAAAATTGAACGTTTTAATGAGGGACATCAATTCATACAAATTAACTGACTAATAATGGAAGGATCTTTTGATCATTGGACTTCAATATTTTTACTTGTTACAGGGACAGGTTTTTACCTATTCTTCATATTGTTGTCAAATAAAAATGTCAAAAAATCAAATATCCCTATTGCCTTTGTAGTACTTCTTTTTTCTTTAACGATATTTCAATATGTGCTTTTTTGGACGAAGCATAATCAGTCATTTCCTTATCTAGATTGGATCCCATCAGTTACCTATTTTTCTGTAGGACCGTTGTTATATTTTTATTTCATAAAAATCTTTAACAAGGATTATAGCAAACATTTTGTATGGCATTTTCTCCCTGTAATGGGGATCATGATTCCCCAAATAATGGTTTGGATTTACCATTTAACAGATGAATGGTTTTGGGGAGAATTGGGGAGGAATATTTTGGGTTGGAGAAGTATTCTGTTCGATCCATATTTACAAATGATACACATGACTGTTTATTCAGGGATATTGTGGTGGACGATTTTTCAGAGAAAGAAAAAAATCGAGAATGAAACGGAACAAGTACTTTTAAATTGGTCAAGTTATCTCGCCCAATTAAATGTTCTGTTTATAGGTGCTCTGCTTAGTTATTATATCCTTGTCAATTTTCCATTTTTTAATCGCCAATGGGATTATATGATTTGCTTGACGATGAGTTTTTCAATTTATGCTATTGGATTTTTTGTATTTAAACAACCCGCAATTTTTAATGGGGAACTCTTGCAACAGTTTTTTTTACCAAAAAAGGTGGAAGTAAATTCTTTAAAAGATTCTACTGTTGAAATCTTCTATCAAAAACTACTTGTTCACTTGGAAAGGGAGAAACCTTTTTTTGATGCAGAACTTCGACTCACTTCCTTGGCAGATCAGTTAGGTTATTCCTCGCATTTACTTTCTCAAATTATAAATGAAAGATCAGGTAAAAATTTCAATCAATTTATCAATGATTTTAGATTAGATGAAGCAGAAAAGTTATTGAAAGAAACGCATGATTTGAGTATTAAGGATATTTATTACCAGGTTGGATTCAATAATAAAGCAACATTCTATCAGGTCTTTAAAAAGAAACATCAAAATACACCTTCAAATTTTCGCAAGCTTTATTTCCAAAAATCTAATAAAAGGGTTAAAAATCCCTAGAAAAAGGTCAATTTTTATAATTCTAAACCTCTAACTTTCATAAAAAACTAATATTGGGACATTATTAACATTAAAATATTTATGTTTTATGAAAAACATGTACCTAATTTATTCTTTCTTTTTACTGCTTTTAAGTAGTGCTTTATTTTCCCAAAATTATGAAATCTACGTGTGTGATGCAGGTAATTTTAATAACCCACCTTGGCAAATTTTAAGATATGATAGTAGTGGTCAAAACGGTACAGTTTATATTGATGAAGAATTAGCTTGGCCTCAAGATATAGTTTTTCTGGAAGGTAAAAATGAAACCTTAATCTCTAATTTGAACACAGGACGGATCACTCGATATAATGCTACGACAGGTGATTATATTGATAATTTTGCGACTGGGCTTGGAGGGCCTACACGAATGAAAATTCGAAATGACACTCTTTTTGTTTGCCAATGGAATGCTCCAGGTGCAACTCCAGAACATGTTGCGATGTTTGATTTGGATGGAAATAGTTTGGGAAACTTCACTACATCAGGAGTTGTTTTTGGGATAGGAATAGATTGGGATGGTGATGGAAATCTTTATGTTTCTTCTTACGGTCAACCAAACAGTCCACCATTTGTTCGAAAGTTTAACACCCAAGGAATAAGCCAAGGAGATTTTATCACCAACGCGGATTTGGCAGGGCCTACTAATATTTGGTTTGATCCCAGCGACAACGGAGATTTGTTAGTGGTAGATTATAATGCAGGGATCATTAAGCGATTCGATTCAAATGGAGATTTCATGAGTAATTTTATCACAGGTTTAAGCCAACCTGAAGGAGTTGCATTTCTTACCAATGGAAATATTTTAATTGGCAATGGAGGAACTGGAACAATTAAATTGTATACCAGCGATGGGACTTTTATTTCAAATATAATTACATCTGGAAATCCAAGTTTAATACAACCAAATTGTGTAATTATTCGAGAGATTTCTCCAGTTTCGGTTTCAGATCCAATTGAGCAAGTAGATTATATTTTTCCAAGTATAGGTGTAGAATTTTTTGTAAAAGAAAAAATGATTTTGAAGATTCAATCTTATGAAATATATAATGCGTCGGGTGGTTTAGTTTTGAAAAATGATTTTAGCAAAAGTCGTATTTGGGATGCTTCTAATGTTGCTGAAGGAATGTATTTGATTCGTTCAAAAATGAAAGATGGAAAAATACTTTTACAAAAAGTGATGGTCAAAAAGTAGAGCTTTGGTTTAAGTAAAACCTCTAAAGATTTATTATATAGAAAAGCTATCTCATCTGAGGTAGCTTTTTTCAATTCTATGATAATTAAGATTGATAAAAATCAATCCAAGAGTTAATAAAAGTCAATTCTTTTTCTTCCCTCCTTCCCTAACTTGCTTTTAATCTTTTCATTAAAAAACTTAATTATGAAACAGTTAATATCAAAATTAACAATTACACTTCCCTGTGTCTTAATATCTTTATTTGGTTTTTTTACCATAAATATTCAGGCACAAGATGATGCAAGAGTATTGTTAGAAAATCTTGAAGAAGAAGAATTAAAAAATATTGATGCCTTAGCGATGTATCCCGAAGATACTCGGTTGGCCATTTTGCAAACTACCCTTCATCCAGAAGCGTTGATTAAAATCGAAAGAATTCAAAGTAAAACTAAAGATAGTTTTACGAACTTAATGGATCAATATCCACAAGAAACTCAGCAAGAGGTTTGGGATTTGACACGCTATCCTAAGTTGATCCATCGCTTACTTAATGAGGTAGATAAAAATCCAAAAAGTATTGATAAAATACTTTCTGATTACCCAAAAGCAGTTCATGCAAGGGCCAAAAGTAGTTTTAAAACTCATTACGATTTGTTGAAGCAAGTTGATGCTTTGGAGAAAACAAATGAAGTCGCATTTAGCAACGTAATTGAAAAGTATGATGCTGAAACTCAAAATGCTTTTCGGCAATTGGTGGAGTTACCAGAAGTGATGACCATTTTAACGGAGAATATTGAAGTTACCATTTTGGTAGGGGATGCCTATAAAAATTATCCAGATTGGATCATTAGAAAAACGGATAGCCTGAATTTAGAATTGGCTCGTCAAAATGTAAAAGAGTTGGAAGATTGGAAAAAGAGAATAGAAGAAAATCCAGAGGTAGCTGAAGAATTAGAAGCCTCAGCTAAAGATTTTTCCAAAGAAAATGGATACGATGATATTTATTATGATTCGGAAGAAGAAGAATACCCTTATGATGATGTCTACTATGATGAAAGAGATGAGGAGAGATATGTTGTCGAAAATCATTACTATTATAACTACCCATACTGGTATGGATATCCTACATGGTATACTTATCCAAGATGGCATCCATATCCATATTGGTATGATTGGGGATTCCGTCATCGGCGCGGAAGATCAATTGTAATTATTCATATGCCTTCCTATTATTTTGTTGATTGGTATTTTTACCGACCATATCACCATTATCATTATCCTCATCTTTCGGCACATTTTGTTGACCATTATTATGGGCATCGAAATTCGGTAGGGAGTATTACATCTTCCGTTCATAATTGGAGAAATAGAAATAGTGCGGTTATTTCGGATGATATAATTTCTAATGCACCGAGAAGAATTAAAGAGTTTAAGGAATTTGGGAAAATGGAAACAGACCGAATTCGGTATAATGAATTGAATCCAAAAGCACCTCTTTCTCAAAAGAAATATATTGAGAAAAATAGAAAATCATTTCCAATCCTGGAGAAGGATATAAATAGAAATGATCAAATAACTTCAAAGGGAGATCCAAGGATTTCGCCTAAGAAAAAAGAAGTGACACCGAAATATAGATTCCCTACAACCAAAGAAAAAAGTCGTACGCCTAAAATTCCAAAACAAAAAACGGATCCTAGGTATAGGAAACCAAAGACTACAAAAAAAGCGAAAGTCTATCATCAAAAAACTTGGGAAAAGTCAAAAAGGACAACGACGACGACTCCAAGAACCAAGGTGAAAACTAATACTTCTAGAAAGAAGACAACTAAAACTACTAAGCCTAGAAAGAAAACTAAGAACGATTAATTTTTTCCTTTCTTCAATCCGTAATAATATTTGAATTGAGAGTCTTCTGTGAAAATAGAAGGCTCTTTTTTGATAAGGTCCCATTGATTTGAAACACTTAATTCTCTGTCCTTTTTTATGAATTCTTTGCCTTATCAACCTTAAAGTATTTAAGAATACGCAATGCTCTCAAAGTATTCCATCGACTTGGCCTACCTGCTTTTTCCATTTCAAAGTGAAGTTTTCCAGGATGTTTAGCTTGGACATTCCAAGTACCATTTTTATTTCTTTTCTTCAATAATAAATCAATGGCAGGTTGCATCCTTTTATCCCAAGGAGTGTTAGAGTATTGGAAAAAATCTAACGCACTCAGGACATCATATTTCCATCGACGAGGGTAGGGGAATTTTAGAAAAGCTGGATGGATAATTTTACCAGTTCGATCGGATAAAAATAATTGATGGCAAAGGATAAACTCAATGGAAGATTTTTTTACTTCTAATATTTCTTTTAGCCGATAGGAATATCCATTTTTTTCATATTCAGCGATACCTTCTAACATTGAAAGGGTGGTGTGCAAAGAACTATGAACTGGTTTTTTAGGTGCTCGGTTCAAACGACAATTGAATCCACCATCGACCATCTTTTGAGAAAGTATGAAGTCGATAATTGGATGAAGCTGGTCTTCAGATGTTTCAAAATAACAAGCATAATTTAAAAACATACCATTAATACAAGCATCACTTTTTCTGCCGCTTCCTGCAGGATTTATTCCTCCGTCTTCACATCGTTCGTATTTAATAATTTTTTGAATGGATTCTTTTATTTGAGGTTGATTGGGAACGATACAAAGGTTTCTTAAGTCTAGCAAAGTATAGTGAGTGGATATCCATTTGGGTTGATAGAATCTTTGTCCCCAATGTCCATCTGGATTTCTTTTTGATAAAAATTGTAAACCCCAACCTTGGGTGGCGATTGACTTTTGCAATTTCTTTTTGTCATTATTCAAGAGGTCTCTGTGAACTTGATATTGAATAGCAACATCTCCTTCTAGAAGCCATTTGATTAGTTCATCTGAGTTTTTGATTAAAACCATAAAATGAATTTATTTTTTATAACGATAAATATCTTTCAATTTTAAGGTATCTCCATTTTCTATAATTTCTAAATCATATCTAATCACCACCTTTGTCCCGATAGGTGCATGAAAATAGATCCGCCAAGCATCTCCTTCCCCCGTTCCAATACAGCCATTGGAATATGCTTTTCCCAAAGTCTCTTGATTAGTAGTAGGATGAATTAATTGTCCCCAACGATGTCCATTAATTTCGGGGTTTAAAAATGGAATACGAGGAACTAATGTTCTATGTAAATCATCTCGAAGTGTAGTTTCATATCGATGTCCATCCACAGGGTTTTGCCACCTGGGATCACGATTAATTGTTACAATTTTCCCTTCACCTGTTTTGGTTTTCATGTCAACTTCCCTTTTGACAGTACTCATGTATCGAGCACCAATTTGTCCAACTCGAACAGGAATAGTGTGAGCAATACTATCACCCTGCCTGATGCGTAATTTATATTCTGGAATATTGATGTCGATCCAATACGAATTTATCTTGGCTTGAATTTGTGAACCATTCTTTTCATTTGGTATAATTAAAGTATCCTGTTTTCGAAGGACAACATATTCTTTTTGATTATAAATAAAGTTCCCTTTCTCCATTTGGAAATAGTAATCTGATTGAACAAAAGCATCAATTAATCCTTCGTTTGCATGAACCAATAAATATTCGTTAAGCGGGTAGGAGACAAGTGAATCATATTTTTCAATGAGGTCTTTTACAAAATCAAAATACTCGTCAATAGTAATGTCTTTTTCTAAAATGATATTAAAAAGAGGTGTATCTTTTTTTATTAAAGGAATGGTGTCCTTTACAATGATTGGTGCATCAATTGGAAGTTTAGGATAATCTTTTTTACAACCGAAAAACAAAATTACAAATCCCAATAAAAATATTATAACATTATATTTACATTTTTTGAACATCTGTTTATTTAAGCTTTGTTTTAAAAAGGTAAGTTATCCATTCCCAGCGGAAACTTCACTTTTATTAATGGTTACACATCAAAAGAACTTCAAATCTTCATTTCAATTATTGATAAATGTCAGTTTAAAAGATGATATAAATCACCTTTTCGACAATAGCTTCATATTAATTTTAAATAAAATTTAAACTTGTTTCACAAAAAAATATATTATGCTTAATACTCAAAATGTTTCCGTTGCGGTTGACTTATCTAAAACAGATGATAAAGTTTTACGCTATATAAAATTCTTAGCTGATGAATTAAATATTAAAAAATTGAATTTGATTCATGTGATTCCAAGTATTCTTTCTCCTGGAAATGCTGATTGGGAAATGCATGAAATTTTAGGTGCAGGTTTTAATTTAAAAGATAAAATCAAAGGTCAACTTTTGACTAAGACTGATTTTCTTTTTGATAATGGTGTATCTGCTGATGTGGAAATTGTGGAAGGAAACCCGTATCGAGAAATGATTACTGCAGCTGAAAATTTTGAATCAAACTTAGTAGTAGTAGGTCGAAAAGAAAAGAGTGAAGGAAGTGGAATTACAGCTAAGCGAATTGCACGGGATTTTTCTGGACATGTACTTTTTGTCCCTCCAAATGCACCTTTAAAAATTTCAAAAATTTCTGTTCCTGTAGATTTTTCAGATAATTCTGCAAGAGCTATGGAGATGGCGTTAGATCTAGCTAGCAAGGTTAAAAATTGTTCAGTTAGATGTGTTCACATCGTGAATACTGCTCCATCAAATTATTATTTAGATTTAAAAA
>CAJQQY010000366.1 GCA_905480595.1 uncultured Saprospiraceae bacterium
AGTAGAATTAATTGGATAACCTAAGTTTTGAGGTTTTGTCCAAATACCATTTTCAAACCTTGAAACAAACAGATCGCCATCACCTTGTCCTGGATGACCTGTGGAAGTGAAGTATAATGTCTTTCCATCATTTGCAATAAATGGAGCTTCTTCATCTCCTTTAGTATTTAAAGTTGGGCCTAAGTTGCTAGGAATTCCCCAATCTCCATTTGGCATAAGAGAACTCAAATAAATATCACCACCCCCAATTCCATCTTTTCTAGTACTTGAAAAAAACATTTTAGTACCATCACAACTAATTGAAGGCTGTGAATCCCATTCATGAGAATTTAGATTTCCTTCCAATCGAGAAACTTCGATAATTTCTTCATCTTTTAAAGTAGCTTTATAAATATCACACCCACCTTCAGTATCTTCTCGCATACAACCTGAAAAATAAAAAGCCTTCCCGTGCATTTCAAAACGAGCCATTCCTTCATTCTCATCCGTATTCAAAGAATTACCGTAAGCTTTTCCTTTTTTCCAATTATCACCATCTCGATAACTCAAATAAATATCTTCATTGACATCTTTCAATTTTCGAGTGAAGACTAATTTTTTTCCATCACTTGTAATCGTGGGAAGATATTCGTCATATTTTGAGTTGATATTTTTTCCTAAATTATATGGCTCATCGATGATCATACTTTTATCTAAATTGAAGACATAATCGCAATTCATTTTTCGCTCTTCCAACATCAAGTCATAAGTGATTTCCAAACCAGATTCCTTCTTGACATTAGTGTAATTATTGTCCTTCATTTTTTCATATCGAGTGAAAAAATACATGGCTAATTCAGGATCACCTAATTTGAAATATGCTTCGCCACACTCAAAAAGTGCCGCCCGCGAAAGTTTATCATCTATTTCAAAACTCTGTTCGAATGCCTTAATTGCTTTTTTGAATTGTTCAGTCTCGAGGTAAGTTTTTCCCAACAGACGATGTGCTACAGCAAAGTTCTTTTTGATTTTGATAGTATGTTCAAGCTGTTTTATAGCAGCATCTATCTTGCCCTTGTTCATCAAACGTTCGGCAATACGAAGGGATTCCTTGGCATTATTGGTATCTCTAAATTCTTTATAATCTTGACCAAAAGACCAATGATGGGAAAGTAGAAAAATGATAAGATATGTAAAAAACTTGTTCATGGGAACTCTTTTTCAGTTTTGGTAAAACGTACATTTCTGTTTAAAAATGAGATTTTGTTTATTCTCCAAACACTTCAAAAGTTGATTATTTCTTTTTGCAAAAATAAGAACAATTCTCTTCCTTGACGTGATTGAATGGAGTTATTTTTTAATCCATTTCTGTTAAAATATTAGGGGAGAATCTTTTGAAGGAAACCATTTTAAAAATGGGGCTTCTTCTAGTTTAACCTTTTTGCAATAATTGTGCTGTTTTTTATAAGTTACTAACTGTTTGATTTACAGGTAGTTAAATAGGTTTTTAAATTAATAATAGAAATCAATTTTCTATATTTCTCTCTTCAAATTCATTAGAAAGTTCTTGGTCTGCCAATGATTCTTTATTTTCTTGATAACGGATGACTAATTTGTAGTTCCCCCTTAGCTGAGTAATGATTGGTGAAAGCATTAATTTCATTAATTCATCAGCTTGATCTTTTGCTTTATCAAAAACCCGATCTTCGATGGCATCTCTTCGGAATTCTGTCCGAAGAACATTGAAGTTTTTATTAAAATCTTCGTTACTTAATTCACGCATCCAACCAACATCCAGTTTATCTATTTTAGGATACACTTCGTGAGATAAAACTTGAGGAGCTGGTAAACTTACATAAACTCTTTTTCGCCCCTCATCTAATTTTATTTCGAAAAAATTATCCAATTTGAATCCTACTTTTAAGACACTAATTGCAGATACTTCGATGTCTGTAGATGAAATAGAATAACCCCAAATTTTAGTTTGAAGTTGTTTGTTTAAACCCTTTCGATCACGTACTTCCATGGTTGCTAATTCCGCAATTGCCCTCTCAACTTTTTCTTCCAGCATTCCTTTGGAGGAGCTAAAATCTTTGATAGCGGCTTTTTGTTCGAGGCGACGAATCATTGGTTTGAGACTTTCTTGCAGAGCTATCATACACGGAGTTTCAACACTATTTCCAATTCCGGCTATTTTTCCACCTTTCGAAATAACCAAGTTCATGATGATTTGATTGACTAAATAGCAACTGTAGTTGGAAGCAACTTCATTCAACGCTTCAGTCGCCGAATTATAATTATTTCCATACCAAGATTCATACATATTGGCTGAAGTATCCCGAATTTTTAGAAAATCATTATAATACATTTGACGTAAATAAGGATGTTGTTTTTGGTAGGCAGGTTCGATTTCCAATTTGATGGAGTCAGGCAAATCCATTCTATTGGCCACATGATTTAACATGCTTAAATTGAAGTTATAAATCAAATCATTAAACTCTCTTTGATATCTTTCGGGATTGGTTAAAATAGCTAAAGTCGTCTCATCATCCACCGTAAAATCAAATTCTGATGGGATATATTTTATTTGCATTTCCTTTGGGATGCTAGTATAATTTTCTCCATTTGAAAATGAAAAATCAGAATTTTTGAAATAGTTATAAAATAGCAAAAGACATATTCCAAAAAATAAAGTGTAGAGCAATGCTTTACTAAGTGAAGTTCCTTGTCCGTATGTATTTTTTGACATAAATATAGGGTTGTAAAAAATTATGATTTGTTTCAAAGTAATGGCCAATGATTAACAGAGTATTTTGTAGTTAAAAACTATTCAATTAATCATTGCGAACTTACTTAATAAACAAGACGGTTTAAAAATGTATAGTCACATTAAAAGATTTGAAAAACGTTGAAATCAACCTAATTAAAATTACTAATACTTTTTTGCAATAATAAATAAATCAGACTAATCGCAGATTTTACAAGGCAGCACTTTCAATTTTAACAACGTTGATTGATTAGTTCTTGTTTACATCGCTGTTTTGATTGCAGCATGTTTGTTTTTTGTATTCTCATTTTGAAAAGTGAGAATAAGACCGCAACAACTTAGGAATTGTTGCGGTATTTTTATGCTAGTCTCGGAGCCCATCCTACTTATTAGTTACATAAGAAATAAAGTCGGTTGATTTGATTTCTCCAAAATCAGCTTGTCGTCCCAAGGTGGTAATTTGTCCTCGATGATAAGTTGAGTGATTCATAATATGATGAATAATTTGTTGAACGGGAATAGAATAACCAGTACCTTTAGTATCTTGAAAGTCACAAATTGAATCGAAAAATTTTTCTTCTTGATTTTCAATAAATTCCAAAAAATCTTTTGAAACTTTTAATCCCATCTGGAAAACCTCTTGTATCGATCCATTAAAATCTGGAAAAGTAGCAGATGAGTTTCCTTTCAATCTCATTAACCATATTTTCTCAGCTCCCCACAAATGTTTCATAGTTAATTCTATGGATGGAAAACTATTGACGACTGGTTGAGTTATAATTTTGTCATCATATTGGTTGAGTAAATCAACTGTTCTTTGGTTAGCCCATAGATTATATTTTAAAATTTCGATCCAATGATTTTTCATGTTTTTAGATTTTGATATGTAAAACGACCTTGATGGTCAGTCAACTTTTGATGACTCTTAACGTCGTTATAGGTAAATCCCAAAATTATTATATTTTTGGGAATAGATTTAACAAACAACTTATTTAATGCTTCATCAAAAATCTACTTTAAATTGCAATGGGCAGCTGATTGATCTTTCTGATCCAATCATTATGGGAGTTTTGAATGTAACGCCTGATTCTTTTTTTGATGGGGGAAATTATGAAGATGCAAAAGCATTGTTACAACAAGTTGAAAAGATGATTCTGGAAGGTGCAGCCATTATTGATATTGGTGGAATGTCGTCTCGACCAGGGGCAGAGTTAATCAATGTAGAAGAAGAATTGAATCGAGTTATTCCAATTATTAAAAAAATTAAAGAGCATTTTCCAGAAATAATTATTTCAATAGATACGATTCGATCAGAGGTGGCAAGGCAAAGTGTTTTTGTTGGAGCGTCCATAATTAACGATATTTCAGCAGGAAGTATTGACGATGAAATGTTTAAAACGGTGGCAGAGTTAAATGTTCCATACATTTTGATGCATATGCAAGGGAAACCTGATAATATGCAAGAAAATCCTGATTATCAAGATGTTACAAAAAATGTGTTGGACTTTTTTATTAAAAAAGTTAGTGAACTAAGAGCATTAGGAGTAAAGGATATTATATTAGATCCAGGCTTTGGTTTTGGAAAAACCATTGAACATAATTATCAATTATTACAAAAGTTTGCCATATTTAAAATTTTGGACTTACCTTTACTTGCAGGGGTTTCTCGAAAAAGTATGATATACAAAACGCTCAATTCAACTCCACAGGAAGCTTTAAATGGAACAACAGTTTTGAATACCTTTGCATTAGAAAGAGGGGCAAAAATTTTGAGAGTACATGACGTAAAAGAAGCGAAAGAAACAATCACTCTCTGGAAACAACTTAATCACGAACAAAAGACACTATGATTTCCCAATCCGAAAATAATATTAAAAAATCTGCGCTGCGATTTTTAAAGTTGTATTATAAGCATCGTCCCCGCAACGGGAAGACGGATATCAAAGTCGACCAATCTACTAAAGGAGGCATCATTGCTGATGGCCTTTTGACCTTTCCTCAAGAAGATAAACAGCCATTTGTCGCTTCAGTTGAAGCAACTTCCTTTGACACTCGTGATGAGGTGAAATTTAAAATGCAATATCGTTTGTTGAATTGGGATGCTTTTATGTGGGGGAGTTTTATTGTTGCTGTGGTTGTTATATTTGGACATTATTTTGATCTTTTCGTCTTTCAAAAAGGTCATATTGAATTGACTGCGATTTTGAGTATAATATTTTTAACTACTTTTATCGGATACCGATATTTTTTTGGAAGAAGAGCGAAATATAGATATATATATGCTTTGGAACAATTTCGACAATACCATGCAGATGAGCAATGGGTAGCGATTGGGGATAATGTATTCTATGGAGTGGAAGACCCTGCTTTTGATGAACTCAAAGTTCAATGTGTGAGAAATGGCTTTGGGTTGTTATCGATTGATAAAGAATTGAACCCACATTTAGTAATTTCACCTTCTAGAGAAGAACTATTTGGGAGTGGAAGGAAGGTGATGGATTTTATGGGAGTTGATAATTTTGCTAAAAATCAAACATTAAATAGAGCACTAGGTTTTTGGGGATTTATTAAAAGTAAAATTGGTTGGACTTCTCCTGATCAATCTGTTTTAAGATATCGAAGGAGTTTTTATAAACCAGTTTTTGCTTCATTAGTTATGCTTGGGTTAATTGGTTTTGTAGCATATGAAGATTTAAGAGAAAAAGATATTGTGTATATTGGTGATGAAGCAAAATATAATGAAGAATTATCTGAGATGGCTAAGAATCGGAAAAATGATGAGTTCCATCAGTTGATTGATTCTTCTGCTGTTGAACCTTACAGCAAGAAAAAACCTGATTCATATATTGCTATAGTTGAAAAAGATAAGCGAGATGATTTTGTAATGAAAAGAGCTCCTTTAAAAAAGAAAGATGAATTAATTGCAAAAGGTGGAACAGAAATTTTTGTTGAGTCGAAAGATAAAAATATGACAGGTTATGACTGCTCACGCTTTTTTAATTTTTATGGAAAAAAGCATGTCATCCAAGATGGATTATTTCAAGGGATGGGTGCTGCAGAACGCCGAATGAACTTACTTCGTAGAAGTGGATTTAAAGCCAATGTACTTTGGTTAGGATGCTTTTATCCTGATAGCAAGGATTATATTGTTTATATTGAATGGCTTTATAATGATAAAAGTGAGGCAGTCGAGGAAGGGATTAACTATCGAAAGAACCTTAAAGAGGAAGGTATTATGGAATCGGAATTAATTATTAGAACCATTCAGAAATGATTTTATCATAGGTTATAAAAAAAAGGTCAAAACTTAGTTTTGACCTTTTTTTATATTTTAGAAGTTTTTATCTAAACTTGAACTTCAGAATAATCTTCCTCAATTTGATCCAAAATTCCATACACATCATCAGGGTTAAAATTTGTCACCAACTTCATTCGATAAGGTTTTATATTTCTAAAACCTCGGAAATAATTAGTGTAATGTCTTCTCATTTCGAGAATCCCCAATTTCTCTCCTTTCCATTCAATTGAATGAGTTAAGTGTTGTTTTGCAGCAGCTACTCGTTCCTTAATAGTAGGAGGAGGGAGAATTTCCCCAGTTTCAAAATAGTGTTTGATTTCTCTAAAAATCCAAGGATTTCCGATACTTGCTCGACCAATCATGATACCATCCACACCATATTTTTCACGATATAATTTTGCTTTTTGAGGGCTATCAATATCTCCATTTCCAAAAATAGGAATGTGAACTCTAGGATTCTCTTTTATTTTTCCAATCAAAGTCCAAT
>CAJQQY010000367.1 GCA_905480595.1 uncultured Saprospiraceae bacterium
TTTCAGCAATCGTTTTTTGATTGTCATCATGATAAAAAATTGCTGATCTATATTGTGGCCCGACATCATTACCTTGTCTATTAGGCGTAGTTGGATTATGCGTTCGCCAAAATACATCCAACAACTCTTCAAAACTAATCACTTCTGGGTCAAATTTAATCTGAACTACTTCAGCATGACCAGTTGTCTTTGCACAAACTTGTTCATACGTCGGATTTTCAACATGACCTCCTGAATAACCAGGAAAAACAGATTCTACTCCTTTTAAGGTATCAAAAACTGCTTCGGTACACCAAAAACAGCCAGTTCCTAAAGTTGCTAATTCAAAATTTTTATCGCTCATTTTATTCTTTTTGTATTAAACTAATTCTTTTAAGAAAAGTTGAAAAGGTAGTTCTTAAATATTTTTCAACTCAAACGCAGCAGACAAATTTTCTACGAATACCTTAAATGTACCTTCCTCTAAAACCCATTTATTTTGGGTATTGACGAATGCTAATTGTTTCATTGGAATCGAAAACTCTAATATCTGTTCTTCCCCGGGTTGCAATTCGATTTTTTGGAATGCTCGCAATCGTTTTACAGGAGGAGTAATACTAGCGTAATCATCCCCAATATAAATTTGCGCAACCTCCTTCCCTACTCGATCTCCAATGTTTTTTATAGAAAAAGAAAAACGTAAATCTTCACTTTTAGTCAAAATTGTTTTTTTTAACAATATATTCCCGTAATCAAACTCAGTATAACTTAACCCATGCCCAAATTCAAATTGAGGATTAAATGGAACCTCGCTCCCTTGTATTTCTATTGCTTCAGCATGTTTGTGGTCATATGACATCAAAGCATTGGAATGACGTGGATACGTGTAAGGCAATTTCCCAGAAGGATTTATTTTTCCAAAAATAATTTCTGTAATTGAACTTGCTCCTTCCTGTCCTGGATAATAACCTAACAATATACTTCCAATTCCATCAGCAATTGAACTAATGATTCGAGGACGACCTTCGAGTAAAACTAAAGTAATTGGTTTTCCTGTTTTAATCATTACTTGAGCTAACTCAATCTGTGCCTTTGGCAAATCTAAGTCATTGATGTCTCCAAAAAATTCTGTGTAAGAGTTTTCACCTAAACATAAAATAATATGATCGACATCTTTAGCTTTTTGAATAGCATCTTCTAGGTTTACAACCTCATCATATTTACATCCTTCGGAAAAAACTACATTATTTTTTCCTACTTCATTCTCAATCGCTTGTAATAAATTCGTTTTATCTTTTGCAAATTCCTCACTCGTCAATCCCTGCCAATCAAAAGACCAACCTCCATTCAAACTTCGCATAGATTCGGCTACCCACCCTGTGACTAAGATTTTTTTATCAGTTGACAAAGGCAAAGCTTTTCCCTCATTTTTTAAAAGCGTAATGGACTCGGCAACAGCAGCTTGGGCTTTTTCTAAAAATTCTGGAGTACCAAATTTTTCATAATTCTCCCCCTCTGCGATAACTGGGTTTTCAAATAATCCTAATTCATATTTTAATTTCAATATTCGTCGAACAGAAAGATCTATTCGTTCTTCTGAAATTGAACCTTCATTTACGAGTTCAATTAAGTGATCGCAAAAACGCAAATCATCAGGAACCATACTCATGTCAACTCCTGCTTCGATAGCCAATCGTACAGCTTCTTTTTGAGTCGCTGCTACTCGATGTCTAGAATGTAAATATTTTATGTCCTCCCAATCAGTTACTGCTAAACCTTCAAAACCTAATTCGTCCCGTAAAAGTGTTGTTAAGATTTCTTTGTTTGCATGGACTGGAACGCCATTTATTTCACCTGAATTTATCATAATCGTTTTAGCTCCAGCATCTATCGCAGCTTGAAAAGAAGGCACAAAGTACTCTCTTAGATAATGTTCCGGAATCCACGCAGGTGTTCTATCTTTCCCACTCAAGGGTATTCCATACCCTAAAAAGTGCTTCAAACATGACGCAACTTTGTCAAAACGACTAATATTATCACCTTCAAGTCCACTCACTATTGCACTTCCCATTTCAGCAGACAAGTAAGGATCTTCTCCAAACGTCTCATATATTCTTGCCCAAGCTGGATTTCGAGTTATATCTTGAACTGGAGAAAAGACCCAAGGAATAGAACATGCTCGAGTTTCGTAGGCCGTAATTTCACCTTGCGCTCTAGCTGTTTCTAAATTCCAGGTAGCAGCTAACCCAATTTGATGTGGAAAAAAAGTTGCTCCTTGCGTGTAGCTTGCACCATGTATCGAATCTATTCCGTACAATACTGGAATACCCAATCGAGTATCCTTCATCGCTTTTTCTTGAATTGTAGAAACTACGTAGTACCATTGTTCCCGTGTCAAAGCTTCACTAGTTGGCACATTCAAAATAGAACCAACATGTTTTTTTAACAATACATTTACAAGCTTCTTAGGATTAAATAAAAATGGCTTTTTAGGATTGTAAGGTCTTCCATTTAATACAACATCGAGCGTCACTTGAGTCATTTGCCCCACTTTCTCCTCTAATGTCATCTTTTCTAACAATATATTTACACGCTCGTTTGTTTTTTTTGACATAAAACTAACTACTATTTTTCCTTGAAAAAAAATTCATCACTCACCGTTACCGTTACTAACTTCCTTCTTTCTCATTTGGAAAAAATGAAAAACTAAAGTGACAAACGAAATTCCCAATCCAAAGAATTCTCTGACAAATTCGATATAACTCCTTTCTGTTTTCATCGTCTCTGCAATGTTAGGCATTCCCATTTTTACCCAATCAATTAATTCTGGAAATAAAATCCCAAGTCCAATTACACAAATAGCAATCCCAATATAAATAACTCCTTTACTATATTTTTGGTAAATTGCAAAACCTGAAACTCCTGCCACCATCCCATAAATCGCCACCCAAATCCACGGATCTGGATCATTAAATTGTACCATTGCAAACAAAGCAAAAAGGACAGTCAGTATGATATTGATTACTTTCATGATTTTGATTTTTTGAAATAAAT
>CAJQQY010000368.1 GCA_905480595.1 uncultured Saprospiraceae bacterium
ACCAGCGGAGATGCATGTTCCAAATACCATCCACAGATAGCGTGACCTGCTTCATGGTAAGCAATGATTTTTTTCTCAGCCGGAGCGATGATTTTATTTTTCTTTTCCAAACCACCAATCACTCTATCGAGTGCGTGATTGAAATCATCCAGATCAATTTCAGTCTTATTTCTTCGAGCAGCAACCAAGGCAGCTTCGTTACAAATATTGGCAATATCAGCACCTGCAAATCCTGGAGTCATTTCAGCCAAAACATGAGCCTTAATTTCAGGACCAGTTTTGATTGCTTTTAAATGTACTTTGAAAATTGCTTCACGACCTTTTAAGTCAGGACGATCAATTCCAATTTGTCGATCAAAACGTCCAGGTCTTAAAAGTGCGCTATCTAAAACATCAGGTCTATTGGTCGCAGCCATCAAGATAACCCCTTTGTCAGTTGCGAAACCATCCATTTCTACTAATAACTGATTCAATGTATTTTCTCGCTCATCATTTCCTCCTTGCATTTGTCCTTTTCCACGTGCTCGACCGATCGCATCAATCTCATCGATGAAAACGATACATGGTGCCTTTTCTCTTGCTTGTTTAAACAAATCTCGAACTCGACTTGCTCCAACTCATACAAACATTTCCACGAAGTCAGAACCTGAGATAGAGAAAAATGGAACTGCCGCTTCACCAGCCACAGCTTTTGCTAATAACGTTTTACCTGTTCCCGGAGGGCCAACCAAAAGAACACCTTTTGGAATTTTACCACCAAGTGCAGTATATTTTTTTGGATTTTTCAAAAAGTCAACAACTTCCATTACTTCCTCTTTGGCTTCATCGAGTCCTGCTACATCTTGGAAAGTCACAGTCACTTTTGTGTTTTTATCAAAAAGTGTTGCTTTAGATTTCCCAATATTGAAAATCTGTGAACCAGGACCACCGCCACCACCGCCCATTCGGCGAAGGATAAATAACCAAATAGCAATGATAATGAATACAGGCAATAACCAACTCAAAATTTGAGGGATCCAATTTTCTTTGGTATCGAAATTAAGCTGAATTCTTTCCGCAGATGGAATTTTTGCTTCGTCTTGAATCCTGATTAACTTAGTTTCAAAATTATCGATAGGGCCAGTTTCAAAAAAGTAGTGAGCTCTATTTGGAGAAAACTTACTAACCGCAGGTTCTGGGTCAGTATATTTTTCGAGTGCTTCAGCCTTTAAGTAAACTTGAGCTTGCTTTTCATTGATTATTTCAATTTTTGCAATATCTTTTTCCTGTACCATCTTTTGGAAAGTATTCCATTCCAATGGTTTAGTTGAAGAAGATTGAAGCGTGTAAAAATTCAATGCGAGCAATAACAAAGCTAACAATCCATAAATCCAATAGGAATTGAATTTATTGTTAGGTTTGTTATCTGGGTTGTTCTGATCTCTATTATTTTCCATTAAAATTTATTTCTAGTATTTGGTAAAATGATGGTTGTTCTAAGCTTCTAATTTAATTTTTTTTAAACATCCAAAACCATCAATTCTTTAACGTATAAAAAGGCAAATCGTTGGCGATTTTCGATAATCATTTAAAATCTATCTATGAAAGACATCAATTATCTAAAAACGATAATTGATTTTATAAAAATAAGATGGATTGAAAGCCTAAATGGTGGCTTCTTTTCCAATTAAAAAAAAGTCATTTTAAATATTATCGTACTCTGTAAAAATAGCATCTCCCCACAAATCTTCCAATTGGTAAAACTCACGTGTCTCCTTGTAAAAAACATGAACCACAGTTGAGAAGTAATCCAACAAAATCCAAAGTGCATTTTGTTGACCTTCGAAGTGAGATGGAAGAGAGTAGCCTTCCTTTTTAATTCTTAGATAAACATTATCAGCAATCGCTTTCACTTGAGTATTGGAATCACCTGTACAAATGATGAAGAAATCAGTTGGCGCATCGTCCAAATGTCTCAAATCAAGTTTGATGATATTATGCCCTTTAATGTCTTGAATGCTATCTATGATTAAGGCGTTCAAAGCTTCGCCAGTAATTTCTTGTTGTTGAGTTTGTGGTGAATTCAAATTACGATTTGATTAAGTTTTTTAATTAAAAATTGAAAATGTTGTTGTTTTTTGAATCAATAACGTCAAGACATTTTCAAAAGTTTTTAGCGTAAAAATTCTTTTACAACTACTATAAAAATTATACTTGCAAAATAGTTCTAAAAAATTCTACAAATTTAACAAAATTAACTCGGTTGGATACTATCAAGAAAACTCTTTTTGTGGGTAAGGAATTCTACCATTTTCCAGAATTGGCATCTACGAATGATTATGCTATTGAACTAACATCAAAAAGCAAACCATCGGAGGGAACTGTCATTTCGACCTATAAACAAGTGCAGGGGAAGGGACAAGCTGGCAGTAAATGGGAAAGTGAGCCTGACAAAAACATCTCAATGTCTTTAATCTTACATCCGAAGTTTGTAGCAGCGCGTGATCAGTTTGTTTTGAATCAAGCCATTTCGTTGGGTGTTTTGGATTTTGTTAAAAATTATATCAACTCAAATGCGAAAATAAAATGGTCGAATGACATTTATATTTCTGATAAAAAAGTCGCAGGTATTTTGATTCAAAACTCCTTGTTTTCCAGAAATATTCAGTCAAGTATCATTGGTGTTGGGATCAATATAAATCAAACGATTTTTAAAAGTGGTGCCCCCAATCCAACTTCTTTTAAATTAGAAACAGGCAATGATTATAATCTCGATGAATTATTGGAAATGTTGTGCTGGAGTATGGAGATGCGTTATCTGCAGTTGAAGGCTAATGCTGGCGAAAAAATCAAGACGGAGTATTTAGATAATTTGTATCGGTACATGGAGGATGCGTTGTATCAAGTTCCAGATGGAGAAGTTTTTCGAGGAAGAATTATAGGGGTTGAGAAGTTTGGAAAATTAATGATTGAGAGTAAAAATGGGATTCAGAATTTTGATACGAAACAGGTGAAATTCATTATTTAATTTTTGGTTCAAAAAAGAATTATACTATATTTTTTTCAAAATAAATCGAAATGCGAAAAATTACAGCTGACTACATTTTTCCAATAAGTTCTTCTCCAATAAAAGAAGGCGTAGTCACCATCGACGAAAATGGAAAAATCCTTTCCATTGACTCTCGTGAAAATCACGATCCTTCCACCTTAGAAATTCATGAAGGTGTCATCGTGCCCGGTTTTATCAATACCCATTGCCACCTCGAATTATCTCACATGAAAAATAAAGTGGCAACGGGAACAACCTTGATTCCCTTCATTTCGAATGTTGTAAAATTCCGAGACATCCCACAAGAAGAAATTGATGCAGCCATCGAAAAAGCAGATCAAGAAATGTATGATGGTGGAATTGTAGCAGTCGGAGATATTTCCAATAAAATAGATACCGCTGCAACCAAAGCAAAAAGTCCAATTCGATATTACACATTTATTGAAATGTTTGACTTCTTGCAAGAAGCTTGGGCTGAGCCTGAATTTGAAAAATACAAAGCAGTTTTTGATGGACAAAGTGAGGATGGAGAAAATAAAAAAAGTGCCGTTCCGCACGCTCCATATTCAGTTTCCAAAAGTCTTTTTCAAAAAATAAATGAGTTGAATAATGATGATTGTACCGTCAGTATTCACAACCAAGAGACACCAGATGAGAATGAGTTTTTTGAGAAAAAGACTGGCGGGTTTATTGACTTTTATGATGGATTTGGTATTCCGATTACAGATTGGCAACCGACTGGAAAGCCTTCTATTTATTACGCTTTAGAGAATATGAATCCTAATTCACGAACACTTTTTGTGCATAATACGATGTGTACGGCAGATGATATCTCAGCTGCGCAAAATTGGAGTGATAGAGTGTATTGGGCGACTTGTGCGAATGCAAATTTATACATCGAAAATCGATTGCCAAACTATCAATTATTCATCGATGCTGATGCAAAAATGACGATTGGAACTGATAGTTTGACATCCAATTGGCAACTTTCCGTTCTTGATGAAATGAAAACTATTGCAAAATATCAATCTTATATTCCTTTCGAAACGTTGATTCGATGGGCGACTTTGAATGGGGCAGAGGCTTTGGGGTTTGAAAAAGATTTGGGGAGTTTGGACGTAGGGAAAACGCCGGGATTGAATTTATTGAATTTGGGGGAGGACTTTTTATTGAGTGCGAAAACGGAGGTGACGAGGTTGTGAAATTTTCAAAAAGAAATCAAAAAGAAATGATCAATACACACACACACACACACACACACACACACACACATTTTCGTTCTAATTTAATTGTTTTTTCTATTCTATTTTTTTGCTTTTTAGAACTGTGGTTATTGTCCTATGGAAGAAAGCAATTTGGGATAATGTGGAGTCCAATCATCCTTTTGTTTAGTGGACTAATTGTAGGAATAGGATTTCTTAAATTTTTTAATGGAAAAGAAATAGAACTCCCTCATCATAAATTTGATTCGAAACGAAGAGGAGCGATTTTTTTATTCACATTTTTTGGTGTTTGGAAGTGTGGAGATATGCTTCGAACGATAATTCGAGATTTTCCACTTGATTTTCATTATCCAGTAGATTCAGATGGAATTCCTCAAATTGGGATCATGGTGGAGCGATTTCTGAATGGTGTTTTTCCTTATTCAATAATTACGGAATGGCCTGATTTAGGGCCTTATTTATTTCCTACATATTTGCCTTTGACCTGGATGCCTTTCATTATTCCAGATGTTTTCGGATTTGATTATCGCTGGATGGGGTTTGCTATTTTGATCATTGGATTCTTGTATTTTTTTTACAAAGTCATTCCTTGGAATCGAAGCTGGGGAAATATTTCTATTTTGTTACTACTGCCTTACCTGTTTTTATATCTTTTTATAAAAGATGATACGCAGGCTGTTTTTCAATTTTCGGTAGAGACGATGATTGCAGGGTATTATTTAATCTTAGCAACTACACTTTTTTCCAAATCAAATTTAGTCCGGGGAATTGCTTTGTTACTATGTGTGCTTTCAAGGTATTCTGTGGTGCTTTGGGTGCCATTATTTTTCTTTGTGATTTTATTAAAGGAGAAAAAAACTAATCTTTTTCAAATAGGAGGATGGTTGACTTTAGGTATTTTAGGATTTTATGTTATTCCATTTTTATCACAAGATCCCACCATATTTAAGCAAGGGTATGATTATCATACTCAAGCTGCTGAAATTTCGTTTATTCCTTTGCCTTGGCAAAAAATAGGTGAACTTCCTGCGCTGATTACTAATGGTTTTGGAATGGCTATCTACTTCGATCAATTTATAGAAGGTAGTCCGGCTGATAAATTATGGGCATTAAAAACCACCCATCTCGCTTTACTGTGTTTTACAGTTTCATGTTCAATGATTATTTTTTATAAAATAAAAGATAAAATTGATTTTCGTATTTTCCTTTTAGGGTCATTGAAAGTGTATTTGGTAATCTTTTATAATTTTATTCAAATACCGTTTTGTTATCTTTTTCTTCCAATGGTATTTATTTCTTTGCCGATGATAGGATTACTGCTGACTCAAATGAGAATAAAGGAAAGAAATTAGCGTTTTTAATTTTACAAAAAATAATTAAAGACATGCAATTACCATTCATAGAAATGCTTGTATTAAATCTTTTGAAATGAATATTTCGTAGAATCTTTTGGCATCAACAAAAAATAAATTATTATTTTTAGCTTTAGAAAAATATAAGTACAACAATTAATATATTGTATGCTCTTTTTATACTAATCAAAATTAAAACACTCCTCATTTATGCATGATGAAACTAATGATCAGGAAAATAAACCTGAATATTCTCAACCTAAATTCGTTAGACCTGATTTAAATACCCCTCCAGTAGATTCTACACCTGTTCGATCATGGGATCGACCTACTTTGAATTTAAGAAAAGTAACTGATGTCGTCGATAAAATAAAAGCAGAAGTATCAAAAGTTATCATTGGACAAACTGAGATGGTTGATCTTTTGATGGCTGCAATGTTTACGGGTGGTCACGTTTTAGTGGAAGGTGTTCCAGGGATCGCAAAAACTTTGACTTCAAAATTAATGGCGCAAGCATTTCATGTTGATTATTCACGGATTCAATTTACGCCTGACTTGATGCCAACGGATGTGGTGGGGACGACGATGTATAATTTGAAAACATCTGAGTTTACTTTTAACAAAGGACCTATTTTTTCAAATATAGTTTTGATTGATGAGATCAATCGAGCTCCCGCGAAAACGTAATCTGCACTTTTTGAAGTGATGGAAGAGTATCAAGTTACGATGGATGGTGAAACATATAAAATGGATCAACCGTTTTTTGTGATCGCTACGCAAAATCCGATTGAGCAAGAAGGAACTTATAAATTACCTGAGGCCCAACTTGATAGATTTTTATTTAAGATCAATTTGCACTATCCAAACTTGGAGGAAGAGAAGTTAATTTTACATCGTTTTAAAAGCGATTTTAAAATGCGTCAAAAAGAAAAAGTACAACCAGTTTGTTCTGCGCAGGATGTAAAAGAATGCCAAGAGATCATCGAAAAAGTACATATCAAGGATGAATTGTTAGACTACATTGCTGCGATTATTCATAATACTCGAAATAATGGAGACCTATTTTTAGGAGCGTCTCCACGTGCATCATTAGCAATCATGAAAGCATCAAAAGCAGTAGCTGCAATGGCTGGACGAGATTTCGTGACGCCTGATGATATTCAATATATTGCTGATCCAGTTTTGAATCATAGAATTATTTTAACTCCTGAAAGAGAAATGGAAGGCTATGGTGCGAATGATGTGGTGATGGATATTATTAAGAAAATTGAAGTACCTCGTTAGAATAGCCAATATCGAACAAGGAATATCCAATGTCGAAAGAACGATTTAATAAACATTGGGGACAAACTTCGACATTGGCTATTCCTTGTTGAGTGTTGAATATTCAAAAAACTAACACCTAACATTTTTAAAAAAAAGCTTTTGAAAAACATCTTCTTACCCAATAGATTTTTCCTACTCTTTGCTCTCATCACAGGAGTGTTTGTGTTGAGTTTTCCATTTGGATTTTTATTTCCGGTGGCGCAAACATTATTCGTATTGGGGTTAGTTTTGGTGTTGGTAGATGTGATGATATTATACGGAGGAGGAGATAAAGTTAAGGTGAGAAGAGAATTACCAAAAGTGTTTTCGCTAGGCGATCCGAATCGGGTAAAAGTGTTGATTGAAAATGTATCTAACCAAAACTTAAAGCTTAAAGTTATAGATGAGATTCCAATTCAATTTCAAATTCGGAATTTTGAAAAAGTCTTAGAACTCGAACCAGAAGAATCTCAAACAATTACTTACCCTCTCACTCCTAAGACTCGCGGAGAATATGAATTTGGTAATGTCAATGTGTTTATGGAATCATTTTTAGGGTTGGTTCAGCGAAGACATCAGCATAAATTTAAGATGAGTTTGCCCGTTTATCCTTCCATTGTTCAAATGAAAAATTTTGAATTAAAAGCATTTGATCGAGTTTCATATTCTACGGGAATTAAACAAATTCGTAGAGTAGGGCACAGTTATGAATTTGAACAAATCAAAAACTATGTTCGAGGAGACGATTACCGAAGTATCAATTGGAAGGCAAGTAGTCGCCGAGCAACTCTAATGGTCAATCAATATCAAGATGAGCGGGCACAACAGGTATATTCGATTATTGATAAAAGTCGAGCGATGCGAATGCCTTTTGATGGATTGAGTTTGATGGATTATGCGATCAATACGAGTTTGGTCATTTCTAATGTGGCGCTGGCAAAACATGATCGCGCAGGATTATTGACTTTTTCTGACATTATCGGAACGACCATAAAAGCGGATCGAAAACCAACACAACTGAATAAAATTCTACTCGCACTTTACAAAGAAAAAGAACGAAACCTCGAAGCGAATTATGAACTCCTTTATCATTCTGCGCGAAAATTAATTAAAGGACGAAGTCTTTTGATGTTGTATACAAACTTCGAAAGTATGTATGCTTTGGAACGAGTGCTTCCAATTTTGCGAAGGATTAATACCTTGCATTTGTTGGTAGTAGTATTTTTTGAAAATACCGAAATCAATGATTTTGCGAAGCTAAAAGTAGATACTACTCAGGATATTTATCACCAAACGATTGCTCAAAAATTCCTCAATGAGAAATCACAGATGGTGCAAAAACTCAAACAGTATGGCATCCAAGCCATTCTTACCAAACCGGAAGACCTTTCAGTCAATTCAATTAATAAATATTTGGAACTCAAATCACGGGGATTAATCTAACGTAGTGGGCTATTTTAGCTGACAAAAAAAGAGTAAACAACTAGGTGATTTTTGTCAATTCCAAAAGGTGATTTTTGTCACCTTTCTGTTTTGTATTAATATTTAAAATTGCACATCGAAACTATTACATCATTTTTAGTCTGGTGATAATCCATCAAAAGTTGGTTTGCTTTTAAAGCATAACACTATATTATATATAGACTTTACAGAATTATGACATTAATTCAACAATGTTGAAATACTTTTACAGTCTAAAACTTTCGTTAAAAAATAATATGCTCAACAATTTCAAAATTATAACAATTACGCACAAAAATGTTTCTCTGCAAACATTGAGTAAATTCATCGTTCCCTCAACGGATGAAGCTGAATTGCAATTGAAATTAAATACAATAAAAGAGCATTTCGAAATAGAAGAAATGATGTACTTGGCGACTTGTAACCGAGTTATGTATTTTTTCTACGCAGAAACTAACGTTAACGAATCTTTTGTGGGAGAATTTTTATCTCACGCCAATCCTCAATTTCAGACAGATTTAGTAGATGACTTTTCTAAGAGAATTACGCTTTTGGAAGGGCATGATGCATTGGAACATTTGTTGGAAGTAGCATCTTCGATTGATTCGTTAGTGATTGGAGAGCGAGAAATTTTACGGCAATTGCGAACTGCTTTTGATCAATGTGTAAGCTGGGGGTTGACAGGCGATCATCTTCGATTGGCAATGCAACTTGCTGTGGAAACAGCTAAAGGTGTGTACTCAAATACTCGAATTGGAGAAAAACCAATTTCAGTTGTATCCTTAGCCATTCAAAAACTGTTACAATCTCATTTTCCAAAATCAGGGAAACTCCTTTTAATTGGAGCAGGACAAACTAATTTGTTAGTTTCTAAATTTTTGAAAAAACACGAATTCAAAAATGTAACGGTTTTTAATCGAAGTATCGAAAGAGCGAATTCATTAGCTGAGATGTTAAATGGAAATGCTTTTTTACTGGAAGATTTAAAATCTTACCAAGAAGGTTTTGATGGAATCATAATTTGTACTGGTTCTGACAAAGCACTTTTAGATGACAAATTATATTCTTCGCTTTTACAAAAAGATAGTTCAAGAAAACTGATCATTGACTTAGCGATACCAAATAATGTGGAACCTTCCGTCGCTGAAAATTTCAATGTAAATTATATTGAAATTGAAGATTTGAGATGTTTAGCAAAAGAGAATTTAGGTTTCCGCCAGAAAGAAATATCAAGTGCTCAAAAAATCATTGAAGCTAATTTAGTGAAGTTTCAAAAGACTCATCAGCAACGACAAATCACCAAGGCGATGCGCCACGTTCCTCAAAAAATCAAAGCTGTCAAATCGCATGCTATGAATGAGGTCTTCAAAAAAGACGTAGCTGAATTGGATGAAAATGCTCGGGAAGTTTTAGAGCGAGTATTAAGTTATATGGAAAGAAGATGTATTAGTATTCCAATGGAAGCGGCAAAGAATACAGTTTCCTAATTTTTTTTTAACCATAAAAGGTTCTACTGACGAGACGCACTTCCATTTTCATTTCCAATTATTTTCAAAAAAAACTTTATCAGTTTTTAATTCCGCTTTTGATAAAGGCGGTTTTTGATAATAGTGATGCAACACATCCGCATGTTCAGTATTTAAAAAACGAACTACCTTTCCTCTAATATACCCACGATTTCCATTTGCAGATTGAACATATAAATAAGGTGAAATTTTCTTTTTCCCATTTTGTATAAATACTTTTTCAAAATGTTTGATGATTACGAAAGGAACATTTGGTTCAAGTTGTTCGACCTTTTCAGACAAAAAAGAAGGCTCAGATTTCAGGAAAATTTTTGACTTAGTTATGATGCCTTTAAGTGCATTTCGATTTTCTTTATAAAATTGGACAAACTGTTTTTTGCGATTATCCCAAGCGAAAGTATAAGTGACGAATTCCATGCATCGTTCTTGCGTAGTACTACTTTTATCAAATTGGTAGGGCAATGAAAATCTTTTGCAAGTCATATAATTCACAAATTCTACTCTAATACTCGTCGAACTTACTTCCACAGATTTGAACATCGCAGGAGAAAATAAATCATCATCATAAGTCAAGGTCATTCTTTCTTCCAACACTTTTTTCAAATTACCTGACTGCAATGAGAAAATTTCCAAGGTTCTATTTTCCAAATCACTTGAACTAGAATAACTTTTGGTTTCCATCAAAAAATCTGCAACTCCATCGTACGTCACATCTTTCATTTGAAATAAATTCAAAACTTCATGTCCCATCGCACTTTGGCTTTCGTAGTTCATGTGAACTGATTTTCCATGTTCGTTGGTCACGACGATATAATATTCATGGTAAGTTGAATTTAACAAATCATTGTCATGTATATTGTCTCGACCTTGGATAGCGGCAATCCAGGTGACTGATTTTTCAAAACCATTATTGAGTGAAATTTTCTTTTTGTGGAAAGGTTTGAGTTTGGAATCGATGTTTGGATCTTTCATCACAACAGCAATTCCATCACCAAAGATCCACCCTTCTTGTCCTGATAACGAACGGACTTTATACCATTTGAATTTTTGATTTTGTGCATCATCTAAGTGTTGCAAAGTAGTTTCGCTTAAAATTTCAAATAAATCTCCTTCGGAAAACCGAATATTGGAATGCTCAAAATAACTACTGTCAGGATAAAGTGTAACTGTATTCAATGCAGTCGCCACTCGAGTTTTAAAAACCAAGTCAGAGGCCTTACTGGAAAAAGCAAAAAATACAAAAACGAAAATCCACAGAAATCTAAAGTTCATGTTTTTAAATTTTTCTTAAAAAAATTGAAGGTCTCAGTTAGGTTGGTTTGAATTGGTAAGTTTTTTAGGAAGACATTCCTTTTACAAAATTACACAAAATCCATGCTATTTATGGGAAAAATGCCAACTTTGGAGTAACTCGTTTGTTGAACGACGGAAGTCTTTTTTTTAACAAAAAACAACCGAATCATGAAAAAACAATTAACCATTTTCTTGTTCCTCTTTTTTACATTTTCTTTTTTTCAAAATAACCTTTTCGCCCAACGTGATTTTTCGAAAGTAGAAATCAACGCAGAACAAGTTGCGGATAATATTTACATGCTGACAGGTAGCGGTGGAAACATCGGAGTGGTCATTGGAGATGATGGTGTTTTTATGATTGATTCTCAATATGGGCCATTGAGTGAAAAAATTGCCGCAGCGATCGGGAAACTAAGTTCACAACCCATCAAATATTTATTTAATACTCATTGGCATGGGGATCATACAGGAGGGAATGAAAATTTTGGAAAAAAAGGCGCAGTTATCGTTGCTCATGAAAATGTAAAAACCCGAATGAGCACCGAGCAAATTCGCCCTTTTAGAAAACCAACACCTGCCGCAGCTGCAATTGCTCAACCAGTTATCACTTTTAAAAATGACATGAGATTTCATTTGAATGGAGAAGATATTTTAATTTATCATTTTCATTATGGACATACAGATGGAGATGCGTTTGTATATTTTCCAAAAAGTAATGTCATCCACATGGGAGATAATTTTTTTAAAGGAAGATTTCCATACATTGATTTAAGTTCGGGAGGAAGTGTAGAAGGTGCTTTGAAAAATATCAACGAGGTACTTTTTTTAGCTGATTCAGAAACTAAAATAATTCCAGGGCATGGAGCTTTAGCTAATAAAAAAGATTTGATGGAATATCGAGATGTGATTATTATTGCTCGAGATCGAGTCAAAAAAGCGATTGCAAAAGGAATGACTTTGGAAGAAATAAAGGCCTCAAATGTGACGAAAGAGTATGATGAAGAATGGGGTAGTGGATTTATAAATCCAGAAAAATTTGTAGAAATCCTACATTCAGATCTAACTAAATAACGGTTAACTGTTAATTGTGAACGGTTAACACCTTACAAGGAATTCACCGTTCACCGTTCACAATTAACCGTTAATTAGAATGTCATTTTAGGTGCTCTCTTTCGAGAAGTAGGTTTTTTCTGATTTTGTTTGAAGCCATTTGCTTTTCCAATATTTACAGAAATTGTAAAACCTCCGAAAAAATACCAATCCTTATCAGATGAATTTCCTCGACTTGTTCCTTGTGGATCAAACGGAGCATCAGGATCATATTCAGGCATTCGATAAGAAAGTGCAGCAGCAACATCGCCTATCTCATTTGCTAAAAGATCAAGGTCAGGATAAGTCGTGCTCACATCATCAAGATAATCTGTAAAGGTTTTTCTAATCCCAAATTCTAACCCAATATTGGTTAAGTGATTGATATTAAATTTCACTCCAAGTCCCCACGGAATTGCAAGAGCAACTCTTGAATACGGTTGAGCCGAACTCCCCTCTAAGCCTTGCCCTTCGGTCGATAGCGGTTGAAGGTCATACCATAATCCATTGATTTCAGCTTGCGGATTAAAGTAAATACCGGAAACACCAGCAAAAATATATGGAGTTGTAATGTGATCTTTTATAGAAACTTTGAAGTTTAAGAAATTATATTCAAACTGTGCTCCCAACTCATATACGTCACTTTCGAAACTCAAATTTCGTTCTCGTTCTCCCTTGGTGATCTGCGCGTTATAATCTGATCCTTTCAAAAGTCCTTTATAAAAGTGCACTTTACCTGCAAAATGTCCATTAAAATTATATCGACCGAATGCTCCAAATGCAGGAGCATAAGATGATACTTCCAAGTTTTTTGGAGTAAGATCACCATGATAATTTGAGACCCCAGCAAAAAGTCCCACTTCGGTATATTGACTTGAAAGATTTATAGAAATAAAAAATAAAAAAATACCAAGTGTAAAAATATGTTTCATACTAAATTAATTTTTGGGCAACGTTGTAGGTGATATTTTTGAAATAAATAATCAATCTTGATTGCGTTCTAATTCTAAATAGATTTTCAATTGCAAACCTATCGCAACATATTACCTTCAAAAACCATGTTTAAATGAGTTTTTTTGGAAAAAAAAGGAAAACTAATGTGACAGGTATTTTTGAAAAGTAATCTTAAATTTTGCCTTAGTAGTAGACACATATTGTTTCTCACCATACTTTGGTTTTTTATGGAAAAAATAAAAAAACTCACTACTTTAGCCTAGCAATAAACATACTTTCTCAACAATCACTTATCACCAAATGCTAGTAAAAACTTACGCAAGTGCCGTTCAAGGTGTAGAAGCGCAAACCATTACCGTCGAAGTCAACACAGGAGGAGAAGCAAGAGACGGAAAAGATTTTTTTAATTTAGTTGGTTTACCTGATAGTGCTGTCCGTGAAGGATTTGCGCGAATCGAAGCTGCCATCAAGAATATTGGGATGCGAATGTTGCGCCTCAAATTGGTTGTCAATTTAGCTCCAGCTGATTTGAGAAAAGAAGGTTCTTCTTATGATTTGCCGATTGCGATTGGATTATTGGCAAGTACGGGACAGATGGAATTTGAGGATTTGGACAAATATGTTTTTATGGGTGAGTTGTCTTTGGATGGAGGATTGCGACCGATCAAAGGTGCGTTACCGATTGCGATTCAAGCGAGGAAGGAAGGATACAAAGGTCTTTTTTTACCAAAAGAAAATGCGAGAGAAGCTGCGATTGTAAATAACCTCGATGTTTATGGAATTGAAAACTTGAAAGAAGCGGTTGATTTTTTTAATAAGAAAAATGAACTCGAGCCTGTTGTAGTTGATACCCGAGCAATTTTTCAAGACACCCAAGATATTTATTCGGTAGATTTTTCAGATGTGAAAGGACAGGAGAATATAAAACGAGCGCTTGAAATTGCAGCTGCAGGTGGACACAATGTAATTTTGATCGGTCCACCTGGAGCAGGGAAGACGATGTTGGCAAGAAGACTTCCAACTATTTTACCTCCCTTAAGTTTACATGAAGCATTGGAAACGACTAAAATTCATTCTGTCTCAGGAATGCTTCCTGCCAATTCTGCATTGATTTCTACCCGACCATTTCGAGCACCACATCATACGATAAGTGATGTGGCGTTGGTTGGTGGAGGATCGAATCCGATGCCTGGAGAAATTTCACTTTCACATAATGGTGTTTTGTTTTTGGATGAATTACCTGAGTTTAAGCGAACAGTTTTGGAAGTGATGCGGCAACCGATGGAGGAGCGACGAGTAACAATTTCGAGAGCGAAAATTACAGTCGATTATCCTGCTTCATTTATGTTAGTCGCTTCGATGAATCCCTGTCCATGTGGATTTTATAATCATCCAGACAAAGAATGTGTGTGTAGTCCAGGTGTGGTAAAAAGATATTTGAATAAAATTTCGGGACCACTTTTGGATCGAATTGATTTGCATGTGGAGGTGACGCCTGTGAGTTATGATGAATTGGCAGATTATACTCCATCAAAAGAAACAAGTGGAAAAATTGTAGAGCGAGTCATAAAAGCAAGAGGAATTCAGATAGAAAGATTTAAAGATTACCCCACGATTCACAGCAATGCACAAATGCCAAGTCGAATGGTTCGAGAAGTTTGTCAGTTGAATAAAGCTGGAATTACTTTATTGAAAACTGCCATGGAAAAACTACAACTATCTGCGAGAGCTTATGATCGTATTTTAAAAGTGGCTCGAACTGGGGCAGACTTGGCAGGGAGTGAAAATATTAAAATTGAACATTTGGCAGAGGCGATTCAATATCGGAGTTTGGATAGAGAGGGATGGGCGGGGTGATATATTTAATAATAATTCTAAAAAAAAGTAAATTCTCCAAAAACTCTGAGAAGAGACTAACTTATCTATTAAATACACCATATGTGCAGCTATTTGCACCAATGGTTCATGTCGAAAACCTTGAATTTAGGGAGTTTTGTGAATGATAAAATAATAATTCATTCACTAAACCCCTAAACCATGAAAACAATTTTAACAACACTTTTCTTCTTTGTTTTTTTCACTTTTAGTTATTCTCAAAACACTATTTATGTAAATCAAAATGCTACTGGAGCTGATGATGGTAGCTCTTGGATGGATGCTTATACAGATTTACAGAATGCACTTCCAGCCAATGAAGGTGATACTATTTGGGTAGCTCAAGGAATTTATTATCCGGATGTACCAAATGGAAATACTTCTGCTTCATTCACTCTATCCAATAATGTTCATCTCCTAGGTGGATTCAATGGAACAGAAACAAGCGCTAATCAACGCAATCCCTTACTCTATGAAACTATTCTTTCCGGTGATTTGAATATGGATGATTTGAATGGAAATTTTATAAATAATAAAGATGATAATGTGAGGACGGTGGTCACTATTGAATCCACTATCACAAATGCGACAAAGATTGATGGGTTTACAATTCAGAAAGGATTTGCGGATGGAGGATCCAACAATCAACAACAAAAGGGAGCTGGAATTTACTCTGAGGGAAGTCCTATCATTAATCAATGTATATTTAAACAGAATTATGCCATAGGAAGTGGAGGAGCAATTTCTCAAAATTTTGGTTTCGGAGAATTAGTTTTGGATAATTGTTCCTTTGAAAATAACGTCGCTGTTGGTGCTGGAGGTGGAGTGGAGATATGGGGGACGGATTTCGAAATCAGTAATTGTGATTTTTTAGGTAATATTACTATGGATGGCACATTTCAAGCAAATGGAGGGGGATTAAGAATCGCCAATTCAAGTGGAAATGTTCAACGCTGTACTTTCAAAGATAATCAAGCATTTGATTATGGAGGAGGTATGACTATTTGGTATCCTGATTTCACAAACAATTTAGAGGTAGAAGTATCTAATTGCATTTTCGAAAATAATTCAGCGGGCATTCAAAGCGGGGGTTTAGCATTCGCAGCATTTGGAAGCTCAGGTACGATGACAGTTGACAGTTGTCAATTTAAGGAAAATACAGCAACAGGAGGAAGTGGGCTTGCGGCAGATTTGAGAGGAGCTTATTCTAACTTTACCCTAACGAATACTGATTTTTCTGAAAATAATACCACACTGTATTATGGGATCGTAAATATTACTAGTTATGATGGTACAATTGGATCTGCTACAATAGATAATTGTAATTTTTATAATAACACCGCTAATTATTCCGCAGGATTGGAAGTCGGTAGTAATAGTAGCGGAGATAATTATGATTTTTTCATTTCCAATTGTTCTTTCCTTAATAACCATGCTACCAACTTTGGTGGGGCTTTAGATATATGGGGAGTTGAAGGAGCGACACCGACTTTTGAGATTGAAAACTGTTTAATTGAAGGAAATAGTGCTGATGAAAAGGCAGGAGGCTTGTGGATAGATGTGAGCGGAGATCTTCAAGCTACGATGAAAAACTGCCAAATCATAGGAAATGAAAGTCCTCAAGGATCAGCAATTGACATTTTCCAATATGATATAGGTACTATTGTGTATCCTGAAAATGCTAATTTGACTTTTGAAAACTGCCTCATTGCTGAAAATATTAGTGGAAATGGAATTATTTCAATTGATTCCTTTCCAAGTGTTAATTTCCTCAACTGCACCATTGCCAAAAATGAAGGAACAGGAATAATCAATAGAGAATTGGCGAATGTGTTTCTTCAAAATACAATCCTTCACAACCTCGGCCTTATGGAAATAGAGACTCAATCAACAAACTCTTCTGTAGTTTCATTGGGAGGGAATCTTTTACGTGATAATTCTCTAGGCGCAGATGCTCTCTTTACCGATCATGAAAATTCTGATCCAATGTTTGACAGTACTGGTGTTTCTTGTAATAAATATCAACTAACTGAAAACAGTCCAGCCATAGGATATGGAGTGCCATGGGCGAATCAATCAAGTCATGATTTGTGTGGAAACATAAGAGATTTTGGTGGACAAATAGATATTGGAGCAATGGAAAGTTCATTCCTTGGTACGCCAAATGAAGAGGTCATAGTTGAAAATCTAAAACTATCCCCTAACCCTACAACAGATTTTCTAACAATAGATTTACCCGAAAATATTTCTAGTAATTTTGATGTCAACATTTATGATACAAAAGGAAAATTAGTAAGTGAATCAACTAGTAAAGTTGGACAAAACATTAGTGTTCAGAACTTATCTTCAGGTATTTATTTTCTAAAAATTATAGAAGGGAAAAAAGTCTATCTAGGAAAATTCATAAGGCAATAGCGTCAATATGCCTAACCCCTTTTTTAACACCCAATGACTTAGCCTCGGTAATTTTTTACCGAGGCTGTTTTTTTATTTCTAATAATGTTTGTCTATTTTTAAAAAACAAAAAACCAAATGTGATATTATTACTCAGACATATTAAACGTTGGTTCCCTACTCCCAAGTTTTGCATTGTGAGCCTACTCTGTCTTAGTTTTGTTCTCCCTTCCCTTGCTCAAAAAATGACTCTTAGCCAACAAGTTATTCCAGATGAAGTAGCCAAAATGCGCTGCTTGGATATTTTAGAAGACCAATATGGTTTTATTTGGTTAGGAGGAACAGGATTGAAAAAATATAATGGATATGATACTAAATCTTATTCTGCTAATAAAGATACATTTCCAAACGGGATGGGGAGAGTCTATGCACTTCTCGAAGATAAAAATGGGCAGATTTGGATTGGAACCACTTTGGGGTTGTTTCGATACTTTAGAGAATCAGATAAGATAGTTCCTTGGTTTTATAAAAAATTAATAAACAAACGAGGTAAAGAGTCAAAAATAGCTTCCTTATATGAAGATTCGAAAGGACAAATTTGGATGGGAGGCGATGATAACTTATTTGTTATCACAGATGCTAAAAGAGAGGAGTTTCAAACAATCGAAGGATTAGATTTGGAAATGTCTCATCAATTTAAAACTGGTGTACATTGCATACGAGAAAATAGAGAAGGACGAATATTTGCGGGGACAACTAATGGAGTCTGGGAAGTACTACCCGATTTTTCTATCGCTCAATATTTGCCTCCTGAGTTTGAAAGTGAAATAAATAATTTTAGGGTTTTTGATATGGAACTGGGCAAAGAAGACACACTTTGGTTAGCTGGTGTAGAAGGATTATGGGCATTTGAAACTAGTAGTAAAAAATTATCAAAGATTGAGATTCCTGAATACCCCATTGAATCGACAAGGGAGATATTCATTGATGAAAAAGAGCAATTATGGGTATCAGATACTTACCGACTTTATGTCCGTTCGAATGGAGGAAAGTTCAAACAATATCCAATTTATCCAAATAGAACAATCGTTGGAATCAGTAGTATGGTCAAAGATCGTTTTGGAAATATTTGGCTCGGTGCAGCTTTTACTGTTTTGAAGTTGGAACATGAACAGAATGAAATGCTTCCGCTTTATAGATTAGTAGGAGACTCCTTTTCCGATGATAATTTCTTTTTTCGGATCATGCGAGATTCGAATGATGGATTATGGTTTCGGATGATGAAAAGTGGTCTTGGATATTGCGCTGAACTAGAAGAAGGAACGTTCGAAACTTTATTGCGACCACCTAACACATCATACAGTTCGGAAATAAAAAATTTTTGCACGGACATGGATGGTAATGTTTGGACCATTACTCTTACCCAAGGATTATTTCATTTCCCAAAGGGACAAAAAAAATATAAATATATTGAATTGGGTGATTCTATTAAAGCATCGAATCCTAACGTTATTATTGCCGACGAAGTAAACGGTCAATGGTTATGGGTGGCTTCAAAGTTTGGACTTTGTCGTATTAATCGTTTTACATTCGAGCAAAAATGGTATGAGCCATCAAAAGATA
>CAJQQY010000369.1 GCA_905480595.1 uncultured Saprospiraceae bacterium
GGTGCCTTCGACAGATGGATTTGATCTTCCTGCCTTTTGGGTACTTCCTCCTAATTTCGATAAAAACAAAAAATATCCTGTGATTTTTGATATTTATGGAGGCCCTGATGCAGGGGGTGTTTATAATCGATTTAGGAATTATACGTGGAATCCAATTTACAATGAAGGAGTAATTCGCTTTACTGTTGATCATCGTGCTTCAGGAAAGTTTGGAAAAAAAGGATTGAATTATATGCATCGTAACCTCGGTAAATGGGAAATTCACGATTATATAGAAGCAGTAAAATGGTTGAAAGAAAAATCATTTGTTGATGGAAATAAAATTGGAATTAAAGGTGGTAGTTATGGAGGTTATATGACTGCTATGGCTTTAACTTTAGGAGCAGATTATTTTAATTGTGGTATTGCGAGCCTTTCTGTGACTGATTGGAGATTATATGATAATGTATACACGGAGAGATATATGGATGAACCGAAAGACAATAAAGAAGGTTATGATTATGGATCTGTTTTGACACATACACCTAAATTGAAAGGGAAACTTTTGATCGTTCACGGAGCCATTGATGATAATGTTCATTTACAAAATTCAATGCAATTAGTGAGTAAACTACAAGATGAAGGTAAGGATTTCGAAATGATGATTTATCCGGGCAATCGGCATGGAATAAGAGGAGCAAAAGGACGACATAACACTCAGATGGGATTGAAATTTTGGAGAGAGTGTTTTGATTTGGAAATAAAACCTTAATCTTATTTGATAGCAACAAACCAAAAGAGGCATTCTTAAATTTAATTAAGAATGCCTCTTTTTATTTTGTAATTGTATTGTTATGATTATCCAATAATTACGATTTTTCTTCTATCAATAATTCCATTTTGGTTTTTCAAGACTATATAATATATTCCATTTGGAATAAAAAGTGTTGAAATGTTTTTCTCTAAATGAAGTTTCCCTTTTAATGCTTTTCTATTGAACAAGTTTTCCACCCTGCCACCATTTATATCAACTAAATCAATTTGAAGGTTACCTGGCTGAGCTAATTCAATTTCAATATTTATATTTCCTTTAGTTGGATTTGGAAAAACTTTTAGTGAAGTTTTTTCATCATTTTGAACATAATCAGTTGAGTTAACAATGTCTCCGAAATAAACAATTACATCATTACCTTCCCAAGGTTCTTGTGAGAAATTTAAAGAAACCCCAGCCTCGTTGACAATAGAAATATTAGAAAGAAACTGACCATCAGCAACGATAAAACTTATATCATCGGTCAAATCCATAGAGTCAGGAATAGTGATAGTCATTTCATTTCCATCCAGTTCAGAACCAAAAACAAATGCTTCTCTCGCTTTCCAAAAATCTCCAAATTTGTCAAATTCCATGATGTTAATATCGTTAGGTAACTCATCCAAATAATACGACATTCCTTCCAATTTATAATTTCGATTTGGGTGAATTAATAGAACTGTTGGAGCTCCATTTGCATGATTCTTTCGAGTGATATCTAACCAAGTATTTGCTTTGTCGAAATAGTTGAAAATCGAAATTGGATTGGAATGAAAAACATCAGAAATGGTAACAGGCATTTCGTAAACGTTAGATATTTGTCCACTAAAACTCCTTCCCATTTTATTTTGAAAAGGGAAATTAGTTAAAACATCATTGGCTGAAAAACTGGAATTATATTCATAGCCTAACTCATCTAAGATATCAATTAAATATTTGTGATAAGCTAAATGACCTGCACGAAAACTTCTAATCGTTTCATTTGATATATCTTCTTCGAGTACACTTTTAGAAACTTCTAACTCTCCATAAACAGATCCTCCAATCGTGATATTTCCATCATTGGTTGGGTTGTAATTATTTCTTGTGTTGCCTACCTCTCCAATTGGGAAAACATCATCATCTCCAAAATCAAAAAAATGTCCTACAGAATGTGAACCAAAATTATGTCCGTGCGATTGAATATAATTCATAGTCGATTGTCGGTTGATATAAAAATCTGACATCAAATCATCTTCAAAATATCGAACTGTAATATTATAAGTGGCCTCAATATCATTGTCCGTTTCATAATCTACAAATACTTCTAAAGTATCCATTCCTGTCGCACTATCAATATCATGCGTAATCATCAAAGTAGAAAGTGATCTTCCTGGGCTCGTGTTTTTCCAAACAGTATGTTGATTATGTTCTAAAAACAATGCTCTTACAAATAAAAAGAATACGTCAGATGTAGGCTCAAATCCATTGGATGTAATTCGCTGTGCTTCATAATCTCGATTAATTTGATTTCGCAAGATTACTTCCTTCCACGAAAGTCCAATGGAAATTGCAGCACCATTTCCAAATAGATTTTTGATGATTGCAGCACTTCCATCATCGAAAGTTGCTAACGTTTTTGCAAAAGTGGTCGAGTACCCTAAAGTCTTAAAAATCGAAGAATAAGTATTTCGGCCTAAAGAAATAACTTGCTCCTCAGGCTCATCAATATATTTCATAGAAGGTTCCCCCAAAGCAGTATTCCAATGAATTTCATAACGAGAATTACTATTTTCATATCCGTCAATTCCAAACAATGGATAAAAATCTTCATCTTGAATTCTCGGAGCTATCAGTACTCCTCCATTCTGAACATAGTCAATTAAAACAGTTTTTTCATCAGCGGTAAAAGTGGTGGATGTAAATAGCGAACTACTTATAATCATTGAATAATTTTTGGCAACGTCCACTTCTTGTGTAATAATAAAAGGAATTCCAGTTACCTTTGCCATATGTTCAACAGAAAAAAGTCGAGAGTCATTAGATTCGTTATTTTTAATGGAAAGGTCTAAAATAGCAATTGCCCTTTCATGAGTTTGAGCATTAGAAATGCTAGGAAATAAAAATAGGCAATTCAATAAGATAACAATGATGTATTTCATTTAGCTAGGATTTAGTTAGTTTTCAGGAAGGGAGAATTTCAATTATGAATACCTGTGGATGTAGACTCTATGTTTGCAAAAATTACTCCATTTCCAGCATTTGTTAGTAAATTATAATATCACTCCAATTAAACTATAGTTTAAATATATCTGTGGCTTAAGTCCATCAAAAAAATATGAATATGAACCTAACCATTCAGGAATTGCAAAAAGACCATATTCCTTACATTTTAGGGTATTGGCAGAATGCTTCTCAAGAGGAATTATTGGCTATGGGAATTGATTTAAATCACCTTTCAGTTTTGGATAATTTGGGGCAACGATTAGAAAAACAATTAGAATTAGCCAACGAGAAAAAAGGAGCATTTGTACTGGTAGCTTTCATTGATGAGCAACCAGTTGGCCATTGTTATGTAAATAATTTGACCTATGGAAAAGACGCATTTATGCATCTTCATATTTGGAAATCGATAAATTTAAAAAAAGGTTTAGGTTCTCAAATGGTGAAGCAATCCATTCCTCATTTTTTTGAAAAGCTTAAATTGCAGACCCTATTTTGTGAACCTGCAGCTTTAAACCCTGCACCTAATAAAACCTTAGAAAAAATCGGATTTAAATATATAAAATCTCATACTACCATTCCTGCTGGTTGGACATTTGAAATGGAAGTCAATCTGTGGGAGTTGACTTTGGAAGATTTTGAAAATAAGTTTTAAATAGTTTTCACATTCCTATCTTTCAATCAACATTTGTAAAAAAGAAATCCTATTTAATATGAATTTCCACCCATTTTCCACTCTTCAAACTGAAAGATTAAACCTAAGGAAAACCTCAATGAAAGATTTAGAAGACATTCTTTTTTTACGTTCAGATCCAACAGTAAATAAATATATTGACCGATCTCCAGCCCAAAAATTAAAAGATGCGGAAGATTTTTTCAACAAAATTTCCAAAGGCTTTGATGAAGGGAAAAATATTAATTGGACAATCACTTACAAAGATAATGACAAAATGATTGGTTCCATTTGTCTTTGGAATTTTTCAGAAGATGAAAAAATAGGGGAGGTAGGGTATGACTTAAAACCTGAATTTCAGGGGCAAGGAATAATGACTGAGGCATTAAAAGCCATTTTGAATTTTGGTTTTGAGCAATTGAAATTAGAAAAAATAGAAGCTTATACTCACCATCAAAATGAAAGTTCAAAACGACTTTTAGTTAAAAATAATTTCAAAATTATCAAAGGAAAGATTGATGAATATAACTCAAATAATATCGTTTTTCAATGCGAATCCTTCCATGTTACGTAGCCCCCACATGGATTAATTGTTTTTAATCATCTTAGGTTTGAGGCGTTTTGGATTCCTTAGCAAGTCGAAAAAATCTTTGAGGTATGCCTTGTTATATTTGATTGTTCTTTCACTCATATATGTCGCTTCATCACATATTCGATAAATATCTTCTTCAATAGAAAGGTAGTATTCAATAGTATTATAAAATTCTTCTTCGGTAATTTTATAGGAAAAAAAGTATCGTTCATTCACATCTTTAATTGGAAGAGAGGTGTGTGGAACGGCATAGTTATGTCCAACAAATCCAGAATAATCAAAGTCGTAGGGTAAGGCTATAATCTTTTCTCGAGAAGGAACTTTGACCAATTCCAAATTATGTTTATTTCCCAAAGACCAATCTGTGTTAGCAATCATATATTGGAAAAATTCCATCTTTAAAAATAATTCTCTATCTAAATGTGAAGCACCTATTTTTCCTTTAGAGATCACTTTTGCATTATTTTTTCTTTCATATTCTACTTCATCTTCAATCACAAAACCAACTAGATTATATTTGTCTGTTCCATTGTCGCAAATGTGGACATTAACTAATTTTGCACGAACACAATTTTCGTCAATAAAGGTATACAAGTCATAAAGGAAAAATTCTTTGTATAATAATTCCTGAGCTGATTTATTAGATTTACATGGGAAAACAAATTTAAGCTTGTCAATTTTCAGAAATCCATTCCCCTTCAAACTTGATTTTTTTACGTCAAATTTTAGAGGGGGAATACCACAAACTCGTTTTCGCGTATTTCCACGAGCCCTAACTCTTCCTTTTAATCTCATAGCATCTTTGCCATATTGATCAGCAACCACAAGTTGACCCTCGTGGTATTTTTCTTTCATTTTATCCTTTCTTACTTTCTTAAAATTGGTTTCAATTCTCAACTTTGGAACACCATCGAGGTTGTAAATATGATCGAAAAGACTTGTTCGCTTTTTAGTTTTTATCCCTGAAAGTTTTTTCTGTTTCCCTTCCAAATCCCCCACCAAATAGTCATTATTTTCCAAAATCAAAACTTGTCCATCTAATCCTTTTTTTATACTGCAATCAATAACAATAATTCTTCCATCAAACATTGCAGTTATCTTATCCATACTTGTGTGACCAACAATTACTCGATCTTGATCCAAGCGTTTTAAAATGGATTTGATGTTTTTCTTTTTAAAATTTTCGGTGTCAAAATACCCTCGATACCAAACTGGCCCATCTGTAGCATAAAGCATGGTAAGCAAGGTATCTTTAAAAATATCTTCCTCGTTTGCTCTGAGTAATCTTTTTGTAAAAGTATTGTTTATTTCTGTTAGCGATAAATCTAAATCCAAAACTGCTTCAGAAACTCCAGCATGTACGAATAAATTTTTATTAATTGAAGTCAACACTTTGTGACTTGCGATCCAATCACCTAATACACTTCCTTTTCGGAAAAAGTGATAATAAGCTTTATTGAAAATAGCAGAGGAGTAATAGTATTTTTTGTTGATATATCTAATGTCTCCTTGGAGTACCATGATTTCGTGGTTACCGAGAAGAACTTGTACTTTTCCACCAGCATTTTCCGCTTCTTTTTGTAAATAAAAGAGGAACCAAAGAATATCTAAAACTTGATCACCTCGATCCAAATTATCACCTACGATGACTAAATGCCCATTTCCGAATTTCCAATGATCATTTTCATCAATGACTTGGTTGGTGAGCAATAATTTTTTTAAGATTCCAAATTGTCCATGCACATCGCTCAACGCAATTACATTTTTTATATCCTTATAAACAACTTGGGAATCCTT
>CAJQQY010000370.1 GCA_905480595.1 uncultured Saprospiraceae bacterium
AAAGCGGAAGCACCTAATCGGTTAGCTCCGTGATCTGAGAAGTTGGCTTCTCCCAAGCAAAATAGTCCAGGAACATTTGTTTCCAAATGATAATCTACCCAAACACCACCCATCGTATAGTGAACCGCTGGGAAAATTTTCATAGGTGTTTTGTAAGGATTCTCAGCGGTGATTTTTTCATACATTTGGAAAAGATTACCATATTTTTCTTTGATAACAGCTTCACCTAATTCAATAATTTTATCAGCACTTGGGTTTTTAATTCCTTGAGAGATTGCAGCTGATTTTCCATATCGTTGAATTGCTGCAGCAAAATCTAAGAATACAGCCAAACCTGTTTTACTTACACCTTTACCTTCATCACATGCTACTTTTGCAGCACGTGAAGCAACATCACGAGGTACTAAGTTTCCGAAGGCAGGGTAGCGTCTTTCCAAGTAGTAGTCTCGATCTTCTTCAGCTATATCCAATGCAGTTTTTTCACCACGTTGAATAGCTTCAGCATCTTCCACTTTATTGGGTACCCAAACTCGACCATCATTTCTTAATGACTCTGACATCAATGTCAACTTCGATTGGTACTCTCCAGAAACTGGAATACAAGTTGGGTGAATTTGAGTGTAACAAGGATTTGCCATCAATGCACCTTTCTTGACAGATCGCCAGGCGGCAGTAACATTACAGCCCATGGCATTGGTAGAAAGGTAAAAAACGTTTCCGTAACCACCCGTTGCTAAAACAACACAATGAGCTGCGAATCTTTCTGTTTTTCCAGTCAACAAATTACGAGCTATAATTCCTCGTGCTTTGCCATCTATTTTCACCAAATCCAACATCTCGTGTCGGTTGTACATCTCGACATTTCCCAAAGAAATTTGTCGTGATAATGCTTGGTAAGCACCTAGCAAAAGTTGTTGTCCCGTTTGTCCTCTTGCATAGAAGGTTCTAGATACTTGAACTCCTCCGAATGATCGATTGGCCAAAAGTCCTCCGTATTCTCTTGCAAAAGGAACACCTTGTGCCACACATTGATCGATAATATTTCTACTCACTTCAGCCAATCGGTGAACGTTAGCCTCACGACTTCGGTAGTCACCACCTTTGACTGTATCGTAAAATAATCGGTAAACAGAGTCGCCATCATTTTGATAATTTTTAGCGGCATTAATACCCCCTTGGGCAGCAATACTATGCGCTCGACGAGGACTATCATGAAATGTAAAACACTTCACTTTATAACCTAACTCTCCAAATGTTGCAGCAGCCGAAGCACCAGCCAAACCAGTTCCTACGACAATGATTTCAAGTCTTCGTTTATTATTGGGTGCAACGAGTTCCATCGTTCCTCGATAATTCTCCCACTTAGTTGCGATATCACCTTCGGGTATATTTGATTTAAGTTCCATAATTTTTTTTGATAAATGTTAAGCGAAATAAGATCCCTACTTCTCAGGGAATTGATAGCTGTAAATTTTTATAACAATCAATTTACATTTCTAAATAAAAACATAAAAACAGGAATAATAGCAAACCCCAAAGGAATAAGAATGGAGTAAGCTGCACCTAAACCTTTTATGATGGGGGTATATTTTTTATGATTTAATCCTAATGTCTGGAATGCGCTCTGAAAACCATGATTCAGGTGAAGTGCAATTACAACCATACAAACCACATAAAAAATAACAATGCCTAGTTTACTAAATGCATCTTGGACAATGACGTAAAGATTTTTTACATCAGTTTCAGTACCATATGTTTCAAGTGGTAAAGTTCCGAAATGCATTGTTCCCCAAAAGGCAATCATGTGAAGTACGATAAAAACAAAGATGATAATCCCAAACCAAGCCATATTCCGACTTGAGTAAGAAGTATTAGCTGTAGTGGTTACTGCATAATTAGATCCTCTAGCACTTTTGTTTTGTAGCCAAAGCATAATTCCCATTATTGCATGAAGAATAATGAAAAAGTAATTCCCATACGAGATCACTTTAATTAAAGGATTTGTAGTCATCATTTTTGCGTAGAGATTAAATGATTCTCCACCATCATCAGCCATTAATTGGAAATTACCGATCAGATGAACAAATAAAAATAGAATCAAGAAAATTCCAGTCAAACTCATAATAAGTTTTCTCCCGATGGAAGAAAATAGAAAATTGGTCAACCAACTCATATAAAATTGTTTTAAAGGTTTTGCCCAAGCGTTTAAAATGGGTCAAATAGTTCTTCGTTTTTCGCATAAAAAAAACAAATAATATTGTTTTTATGAGAAGTTAGCAAATCTATTCATTTAAAGGGATTTTCCCAACAGATGTTCAATCAGAAAAGCATGTATTTATTTATTTAGAATTAATCAAAATTAGAAGAAAAAGCTATGGTTTTATATCAAAAATAGGAAAATGGTAGGTGAAATAAACTTCCTAAAATAGTGAAGAGTGTAAGGAGGTAATTGTATTTTTGTGTTTCAAAAAAAAAAGCTTAAGATGGATAAAGTTCTAATTTGGATAGCTGCTTTTATTGTTTGAATCTTCGAGATTCAATTGCGATTAATTTATCCCAAAAAGAACAAGAAACACTTCAAAGAAGTAGTAGATGTCAACAAGAGTAATAGATCAGGCTCACTCGATATTTTTGGAAACGAAAATTGGACATATGGAAACTATGGACCAATAGAAATTTCGCAACAACATTTTTTCCTAGTGAGTGATAATCGATTTGCTGCCATGGATTCCAGAGTTCATGAATTTGTGCATGAAGACGACATCTTAAGTGTAATTTAAAATTTAAAAATACTTAATTTTTATATGAATAAGATAGCTAAATTAACTTTTCAAGATTTTATTAATGCATTCCCAGAAACGGAATTGCCTATTGATTTAACAGAAGATACTCAATCAATTTTTAGCAAAGAAAATAAACCTTTGTCCAAACAATTGATTGAACAATTCATTGTTCCTATTGATGAAGGGATTGATGAGTTTACGGAGTATGTTCCTTGTTTCCGAATTCCACGAACCAAGGATTTTTATGCGATTGTTTTGTGGAAAGCAGGTTTGATGAACTATGAATATTTTATCATCACTTTTGACAAAAAAGGAAATTTAATAGAAAAAAAGATGGTTGCGGGAACTCAAGTGAAGGGAGATGCGTTACTCAGAACTGTAACCACAATTAAAGAGGATTGGACGATTGCGACTGTAGTTGGAGTGGTTTCAGCAAATGATGATCTCGCCTATGACCCTGCCACAAGTCTCGATTCGATGCTAGAATTAACCCAAGATGGGAGAATTTCAATTTTAACTTAACCTAAAATTTAACGTAAAAAAGAAGCAATATTGAATTGCTTTCAAACCGATATTTTTTGTACAAAAACTATTATGACAAAGAAAAAGAAAAGATTAAAAAAAATAAAAATGGGGCAAAAGCCCTCAGCTGCAGAACTAAAACATCAAATTTTTAAATACCTAAAAAGCTTTCCTAAAAAACGACTCACCGCAAAGCAAATTATCAAAAAACTAAATTTGGCAAATAGCCCTGATGCAGTAAATGATGCAATGCAGAAATTGGCTAAGGATGGAAAATTATTTGAAATCGAACCAGGACGTTTTCGCCTTGATAGGTTCGCTGATACTTCTAGTGGAAAAATAAAATCACGAAGAAAATTACATATTGGAAAAGCTGACTTGACTCGAAGCGGAGCGGCTTATGTAGTGATTGACGGATTGGAAGATGATGTTTATGTTGCACAAAGACACACAAATGGAGCTATGCAAGGTGATCAAGTTCAAGTGTCCGTTCACTTACCTCGAGGCCGAAGAAAACCAGAAGGAGAGATTGTAAAAGTTTTGGAACGAGCGACTGAACACTTTTTAGGAGTGATTCGGATTTATGAAAATTACGCATTGCTAACACCAAGCATGTATCAATATGAAGACTTGGAAATTCAAGTTGGATTGGATGATTTGAAAGGAGCAGAAGATGAAGATGTGGTTGTAGTGAAAGTTACAAAATGGGGCGAGAGTTTCAATTTTAGATCAGTCGGAGTCGTGACGAGTGTGTTGGGTGAAGAAGGCGGAAGTGAAATTGCCATGAAGTCAATTTTGATAAACAAGGGTTTTGAATTAGAATTCTCAGAAGCAGTAAAACGAGAGTCAGAAGTATTGACAGATGAATTGTCAGAAGCAGAAGTTGCTCGACGAAGAGACATGCGAGACGTGACTACTTTTACGATTGATCCAGATACTGCAAAGGATTTTGATGACGCATTATCCTATCGAATTTTGGAAGATGGACGAAAAGAAATTGGCGTTCACATTGCAGATGTGACTCACTATGTCCGTCCAAATACAGCATTAGATAAAGAGGCTCTGAAGCGAAGTACTTCGGTTTATTTAGTGGATAGAGTGTTGCCAATGTTACCTGAAAAAATTTCAAATGAACTTTGTTCGCTTCGACCAAATGAAGATAAATGTACCTTCAGCGCAGTCTTTACTTTTAGTGCAAAAGGAAGAATTGAGGAGCGTTGGTTTGGAAAAACTTTGATTCATTCTGACCGAAGATTTACTTACGAAGAAGCGCAAGAAATTTTGGAAAATGGAGAAGGTGAATATGCAGAAGAATTATTAGATTTAAATAAACTAGCGAAGAGGTTACAGAAGAAAAAATTCCAAAATGGAGCAATCAGTTTTGAATCTCCAGAAGTGAAATTTAAGTTAGACGAAGACGGAACTCCGATTGATGTTTTTGTAAAAGTTCGAAAAGATGCACATAAATTAATTGAAGAATTTATGCTCTTAGCGAACAAAGAGGTAGCTACTTATATTGTTAAGAAAGGTAAAGAAGGAGGAGGAGAAATTCCTTTTGTTTATCGAGTTCACGATGAACCAGATCCTGATAAAATCGCGGAATTTGCTAGGTTTGCAGCCGAATTAGGTTTTAAAATGGAAATGCAAACACCTAAGCAAATTGCTGAAAGTTTCCTCGCACTTGACAAGGCTGCTGAGGAAAATGAAGCACTTCGAATGTTGCAACCCATTGCGATTCGTTCGATGGCAAAAGCAATTTATACGACTGATAATATTGGTCACTATGGATTGGCTTTTGATAATTATTCGCACTTTACTTCTCCGATTCGAAGATACTCAGATGTGCTTGCACACAGATTGTTGGAGAAAAATTTAGGAGAAACATTCCGAGATGATAAAGGTGAATTGGAAGCAAAATGCCGACACATTTCTACTCAAGAAAAGAAGGCTGCTGAAGCGGAAAGAGAGTCGGTGAAATATAAGCAAGTTGAATATTCTAGCAAGCATATTGGAGAAGTTTTCGATGCACATATTTCAGGAATGATTGACCGAGGAATTTTTGTTCAAATCGATCATAGTAATGCAGAAGGATTAATCGGATTTGAAAATTTCTCAGAATCGTACGAGTTGGGAAGTGGCCGATTAAAAGCAGTTGGAACTCGAACTGGCAATGTTTTGAAAATGGGACAGAAGGTGAGAGCAAGAATCACTTCAACTGACTTAGAAAAGAAACAAATTGAATTAGAATTGGTAGAAGAAGAATAAAAACGTTTGACGTTCGCTTTGCTTGACTAACTACGAACAACATTGTACTTGACTGTGGTTCTTGGTTCGTCAAGTGAAGCGCTCGTGGGGCAATTTTTAAACAATACATTTACATCATGCTTTTAGCTGTTGATATTGGAAATTCAAATATAGTTTTAGCGCTTCATGATGATGGTGAGTGGAAGCATATTTTTCGATTTCCGACCTTGCCAGAAGAGTCTTCGCTTTTTTACAAAATGAAAATTGTTAATGATTTTTGGGAGGCAAATATTGTTGCCAATCAAATTGACAAGTGTGTTTTAAGTAGTGTCGTTCCTGATTTGCGAGATGTGTTTGAAGAGATACTTTCGGAGCTTTTTGGATCTCCTCCAGTTGTGGTGAATTCCACTATTTTTCCAAAATTAAAATTACAAATTGATCGTCCTGATGAAATCGGAACTGACTTGGTAGCCAATGCTATCGCCGCAAATCAATTGTTTAATAAAGATTGCATCATTGTCGATTTTGGAACCGCTTTGACATTTACCGTAGTGTCGAAAGAAGGTCATTTAAAAGGTGTAAATATTGCGCCTGGATTGCAAACTGCCATTCAATCACTTTTTGGAAATACAGCGCAGTTGCCAGAAGTGCCACTTGAAATGCCAAAATCAGCGATTGGAAAAAATACAGTTACAGCAATTCAGTCAGGGATTTTGATCGGCTATGTTGGATTGGTTAGATATCAATTAGCAAGTATCCGAGCAGAAGTTGGCGAGCAATATATTGCTGTGGCAACAGGTGGATTGTCGAAAATTTTATCTGAATTAAAAGAAGACTTTGAGGAAGTAAATATGGATTTGACGATTGAAGGATTGAGATTGATCGGAGAGTCTGTGTAATTTTTTCAAAAAAGGATATAAAAAAAAAGCGTTGTGCAATTGGTTTTGCACAACGCATTTTTGATGTAGTTCCTAGCTTTCTATTCTTGGTACACTTTTTTCCAAAAAATAATTAGAGTAACATGATCTGAGATTTTTTCTAAATTAGGTTAAACCTTTCTTAAATTACAAGGTCTAATTTTTGATCCCAAAATGAGAACCCTTTTTCTTTCTCAAAATCTAATGTAAAATTTCTCTTGAGGTACACCGCTCAGAACGTACTTTTATTTTTTCAAAAACAAAAATCAATGCATATGAATCGAAGAGCTTCACTCGCATTATTAATGGGAAAACAGAAAAAATCTATTCCCAAATCAACTACTGCAGCAGCAGCAACTTTGACGAATACTTTTGATCCTTACACAGGAATTTGGGGCTTTGAACAAGCTGCCCATCTGCTTCGCCGAACTACCTTCGGGCCAACTTATGCTCAAATTAAACAAGCCACTTCAGATGGTTTGGATGCGACTTTAAGTATGCTTTTTGAGAATCAACCACTTCCAGCTGATCCGATTTATTATAATTTCGAAAATGATCCAAATGTTGCCAATGGCGAGTCTTGGGTTGATGAGCCAACGAATTTTGCAATCACAGGTTTGAATGGAGGTAGAAAAAGATCGTTGCAAGGTTGGTCATTCAAAGCAATTCGAGAATCGGGTATGAATATTAGAGAAAAAATGCTTTTGTTTTGGCATAATCATTTTGTAGTAGCGGATACCAATGATTCGAGATTTCAACATAAATATATGACGGTGTTGAGAGAGAATGCTTTGGGAAATTTTAAAGAATTCGTAGAAAAAATTACGATTGATCCTTCCATGTTGCAATATTTGAATGGAACGCAAAATTCAAAAAATGCACCTAATGAAAATTATGCAAGAGAATTATTAGAACTTTTCACCATTGGAAAAGGAGATGCAGCAGGACCTGGTGATTACACTAATTATACGGAAGATGATGTCGTTCAAATTGCTCGTGCGCTCACAGGTTGGAGGCATTTTGATATTGATGATTTAACGCAAGTGCAAGCAAGTTTTAATCCTAATCGACATGATACTGATAATAAACAATTATCACATCGATTTAATGAAGTCGTTATTTCTGATGCAGGAGCTGATGAATATAAAATGGTCATTGATATTATTTTTCAAAAAGATGAAGTAGCCCGTTTTATTTCTCGAAAATTATATCGTTGGTTTGTTCACTTTGATATTAATAGCGATGTTGAAGCCAATATTATTGAGCCAATGGCTCAAATGTTGATTGCTGATAATTATGAGGTAGAACCAACGATCAAGGCACTTTTATCGAGTGAGCATTTTTATGATATATCAATTCGAGGCTGTATGATTACACACCCGATTGATTATTTATTCAAAATAGTCAATACATTTGAGTTAGAACTCAACCCAGATATTTTACAAGAATATAATATTTTAAGAAGGTTGTTTACAGCTATGGTTCCGCTCGAAATGGTCATGTATTCTCACCCAAATGTTGCTGGATGGAAAGCTTATTATCAAGCTCCTCAATTTTATAAAATTTGGATAAACGCAGTTACCCTACCTGTGCGAATGAATTATTCTGATGCATTGTCCGAAGGATTTAATGTATCTGGATTTCAAGTAAAACTTAATGTACTCAACTTTGTGGCATCACTTGACAACCCAGCTGATCCTGATGATTTGATAACTGAAGTGGCAAGTATTCTATTTGCTCAACCATTAGCTCAAGAGCAAGTAGATTCATTAAAATCCTCTCATGGGATCACAAATCCAGAATGGCAAGATGAATACTTAGATTATAGTACAGGGAACACCAGCCTGGAACCAGCCATTGAAAATAAGCTGAAAGGTTTGATTAAAACGATGCTTAAAATGCCTGAGAATTATCTCATGTAACAATATGTGCACGTTGTGATTTATCAAAAAGTGTTTTTAAATTTTATTTTAAAATCTTAAAAATTAAGTTCTTATGAAAAGAAGGACATTTATAAAAAGAAGTTCTGCGGCATCTGTTCCTGTTTTGTTAGGAGGAGTAAATGTAGCCGCTTTAAATAATCCGATGTTTAATATGTTAAACACGGACTCAGATAAAGTTTTGGTCTTAATTCAATTGGATGGAGGAAATGATGGATTGAATATGTTGATTCCAAAAGACCAATATTCCAACCTCGTTCAAGTTCGAGAAAATGTGATTGTTCCCGAAAATTCAATTTTGGATCTGACTGATACATTAGGTTTTCATCCTGTGATGAGCGACCTAAAAAATGTTTTTGATGATGGGAAATTAAACATCATTCAAAGTGCAGGTTACCCAAATCAAAACCGTTCACATTTTCGCTCAACGGATATTTGGACATCTGGTTCAGCAGCGGATGAATATTTGAATACAGGTTGGTTAGGAAGATATTTTGAATCGATGTATGCAGGGTTTCCAACTGGATATCCGAATGCAGAAAATCCTGATCCATTTGCGATTACGGTTGGTTCGCAAGTCACCCAAACTTGCGAAGGTTCAGGAGGAAACTTTAGTATGGCACTTGTTGATCCTGATAATTTGTCGGCTTTGGCAACACCTGTAAATGGAACTTTACCAGATTCATGTTACGGAGATCAAGTCGAATTTTTGATTGATAGCATTGTTCAAACGAATGCCTACAATGATGTAATTCAAACTGCGAATGACAACGGAACAAACCTTTCGACCAAATATGCAGATGATGATAACTTATCAAACAAGCTAAAAATCGTAGCCAAATTAATCGCAGGTGGATTAAAAACTAAAGTTTATGTTGTCAACCTAGGAGGGTTCGATACACATGCATTGCAAGTAGATGGTTCTGATCCGGCGATTGGAGCTCATGCTAACTTATTAAGTAGTTTATCAAAAGCAATTTGTGCATTTCAAGATGATTTGGAACAATTAGGTTTAGATGAACGAGTGGTTGGAATGGTCTATTCAGAGTTTGGAAGACGAATTCGTTCGAATGATAGTTTGGGAACAGATCATGGAACTGCTGCGCCGATGATGCTTTTTGGATCGTGTGTCAACCCAGCAGTTTTAGGAGATAATCCTGAAATTTCACCTGACGTAGATAATCAAGAAGGAGTACCAATGCAGTTCGATTTTAGATCAGTTTACGGAACGGTTTTGATGGATTGGTTTGATGTGGAAGAACAAGTGGTTAAAGATTTATTATACGATGATTTCCAACATTTGCCTATTTTGGAAACGTGTGATTCGGTCAATGCGTATGATGTTTTAAAAGAAGGAGAGTTAGAATTAAGAGCGTATCCAAATCCATTTGACCAATCAACTAATATCGAATTTACAGTAAGATCAGGTTGGGTGAAAATTAGTTTATTTGATGTTATCGGAAGTGAATTAAAAGTTTTAACTAATCAAAAATTCAATGCTGGAACTCATCAAATTAGAATGGAAGGACATGATTTACCATCGGGAAGTTACTATTATCGCATCCAAACTGACTATGGTCAAAAGACGAAGCGATTAGTTAAGATGAAATAATTTTTCTTACTAAAAATTAAATTCCAATAGAGCTGTTAGCGTTTCAAGCGCTAACAGCTCTTTTATTTTATTTTCCAAAAAAAATCTATCTTTAGCCTTGTCCAAATATTTATTTAAAACGAAACGAAAATCATGGAACCATTTTTTACGAATGATGCTGTTGTTCTTGGAATTTTATTGGCAGTTCTAGCCGCTATTTTTTACACACATAGTTTAGATTCTCCTGGGTGGAAAAAATTCTACAAGTTTGTTCCAGCTTTGCTATTGTGTTATTTTATTCCCGCTATTTTATATTATCCGTTAGGGTTAATCGCCTCAGATTGGTTTGATAGTTCATTGTTGGATTTTGTCAAAGATATGACCTTGACTCTTCCTGAAAAAATGAAAGCAAGTTTTGAAAGTGCTCAAGCAGTTTTTAATTCAGGCTCTTTTGATGATATTAAATTGCTTCTAGAACATAATAAGATAGATGATAAAGTAATAAAATCATATACTCGACATTCACAATTATACTTCGTTGCTTCAAGATATTTATTGCCAGCAAGTTTAGTCTTGCTTTGTGTAAGTATTGATTTCAAAGCTATTATGAACTTAGGATGGAAGGCAATTATAATGTTTTTGACCGCAACTTTGGGAATTGTAATTGGTGGACCTATCGCACTTTTTGCAGCCATTAATTTGTTCCCAAGTGTGTTGGGCGAAAATTCTATTGAGATTGCGAATGGTTTATCTACAGTAGCAGGAAGTTGGATTGGAGGAGGAGCGAATCAAAATGCAATGAAAATTATTTACGAAGTACCTAATGAAGTTTTTGCCATCATGCTCGTAGTTGATATTGTGGTTGCAAATATTTGGATGGGGTTCCTTTTGTACGGCGCAAATATTACCGAACGAGTGGATGCATGGTTAAAAGCAGATACTTCAGCTATCGAAGATTTGAAAAAAAGAGTAGCAGAATATAGTGCAAGTATTGCCCAAATGCCAACGACTACAACTTTGTTTGTCATGTTAGCAGTTGCATTTGGGGCGGTTGGAATTTCGCATTGGGGAGCAGATTTAATTTCACCATTTTTTAGTGTAATGAATGAAGCATCGAAAGTAGTGATCGGAACAGATGATGCTGGAAAAGAAATTTTTTCAGCAGGAAGTCTTGTTGAAAACGGACTAAGTTCTGTAATGTCAGGATTCTTTTGGTTAATTGTAATATCGACCACAGTAGGTTTACTTTTATCATTTACTCCTGCTCGAAAATTAGAAGGAGTCGGTGCATCAAGATGGGGATCAATTTTCATTTATATCTTAGTTGCAACGATTGGAATGCATATGAATTTGGGAAAAGTGTGGGCAAATCTAGGACTATTTGGAATTGGAATTATTTGGATGTTAGTTCATGTAACACTTTTAATTTTAGTAGCAAAATTGATACGAGCACCTTTCTTTTTCGTCGCAGTTGGAAGTCAAGCCAATGTCGGAGGAGCTGCTTCAGCGCCAGTTGTAGCATCAGCATTTAGTCCTTCATTAGCTCCTGTTGGAGCATTGTTGGCTGTTTTGGGATATGCAATTGGAACTTATGGAGCGATCATGTGTGCTGAAATAATGCGAGCAATGGTTGGCGGTTAAGGAATGTGGGAATATTCAATAATGAACAAGGAATGTCCAATGATTAAGTGAAGGAAGAAAGTACATTTTTTCATCACTTGGGGATTAGACATCCCTTGTTGAATATTCGATATTCAACAAGTTTCATTTTTCTTTTTTTAAAAAAATCTAAACAATCTTACCCTAAATTTGATTTATCTATTGAAAACAGTAACTTTCAGTAACTTTTGAAAGTAAAATAAGTACTTCATTTAGCGCAGATCTATATTGATATAAACTTCATATTTATTATAAAATGGAATTACAAGACGGCAGAGATAAATTTATTCAATCATGGGGAACCCTTGGTTCTAATTGGGGAATAAATCGAACAATGGCACAAATCCACGCATTGTTACTCATTGCACCCGAACCACTTTGTGCAATGGACATCAAAGAAAAGTTGACTATCTCCATGGGAAATACGAATATGAATATTCGTCAATTGATGGATTGGGGGTTAGTTTATAAAAAACTAAAATCAGGTGAGCGAAAAGAGTTTTTTGTTGCTGAAAAAGACATGTGGGAGGTCATCAAAAAAATTGTCATTCAAAGAAAAAAGAAAGAACTCGAACCGGTCCTTAAAATACTCGATGAAATTTCAGCAGTCGATGGACATTGTCATGATTCCGATGAATTTTGTAAAGTGATAAAAGATATCAAGTTATTTTCCAACAAAGCAGATTCACTACTTGACACTTTAATAAAAGCGGACTCCAACTGGTTTACCAAATCATTTATCAATATGATAAAATAATAATCGTTAATGGTTAATTCCAAGTAAGGCTAAATTGACCATTCACCTAAAAAAAGGGCAAGTGAAGTATTTAAACTTCATTTGCCCTTTTTCTATTTTTGGAAAATAGAAATGCTTAAATTGCCGCTCAAAAATTTTACCTAACCATTTTGAACCAAACCCAGTCTTATTTTTTGAAAAAATAAGATTGAAAAAACAGACAATCAATTAATGAAGATTCGACCATTTCAAGCGATCTATCCCAACACGGATTACATCGCTTCCAATGATTCTTTTTTCGGAACCGTTAAAGAAGAATATGTTTCCTACAAAGAAAGTGGGTTTTATAACAAAGCCTCTCAAGAGTCAGTTTATATTTATCGCATCAAATCGCCAACTCGAAATCACACAGGTTTAGTTGCTTGTGCCGATATCGAAGAATATCTCAAAGGAAATATTAAGAAACATGAAAATACATTGGCTGCCACCGAGCAACGACAAATGTATTTGATGATGAATCGGAAGGCGATCGTGAAACCAGTTTTGTTGGTTTATCCAAAAGTGAAAAAACTGAATGAATTATTTGAAAAACATATAGAGGAAAATGATCCTTATTATACAATTCATTTTGAAAAAGAAAACTCCACCCATATACTTTGGGAAGTGAATGATGGAAATACGATAGAAAAAATTCAACAGCTTTTTGAAAAGAAAATTCCTGAGACTTACATTGCTGATGGACATCATCGTTGCGCTGCAACTGCGTTATTATATTCTCGAATGAAGAAAAAGAAAAAAGTAAATCCCTACGAGAGTATTTTGACCGCTTTTTTTCCAGAAGATCAGCTGGAAATTTTTGATTACAATCGAATTGTCGATGCGTCAGGAGATATCACTTTAACCCAGTTAATGGCGAAACTATCTCAGATTTTCGAAATTGAGATAGTTGATGAGCCAATGAAGCCAAAGCGAAAGCATGAAATTGTCATGTTTCTAAACAAAGAATGGTTTTTGCTAAAATGGCGTTCAGAGATTTTGGAAGAATATAAAAATCAAAGAATAGTACTCGACGCTAGCCTCCTTGATGAGAAAGTTTTAAAAAATATTTTAGGGATAGTTGATGTAAAAACAGATAATCGGATTAAATATGTTTCGGGGACAGAAGGAATAGAAACTGTTCGAGCAAAAACTTTAAAATCAGAGGCAAAGGTGGCATTTTGTCTTTATCCAGCGCAAATGTCTGACCTGCTGGTAACTGCGGACGTAGGTGGAGTAATGCCACCAAAGTCTACTTGGTTTGAACCAAGAATGAAAAATGGATTAATCGTTCAGGAACTTTTTGGGCTTTAGGTTTTCTGCGGCAAAAAAAAACGAATAATATTCAAATAAATTTTTCCAAAAATAAAAATATGCAAATCACCGAAAACGTACTTTACAAAAACAATCAACTTATTGCGCTTAACAAATCTGCAGGATTACCTACGCAATCAGATCGATCAGGTGATAAATCATTGCTCGACATAACTGAAATTTATACCAAATCTCAACTTTACCTTATTCATCGATTGGATCGACCAGCAAGTGGAGTTGTTTTATTTGCAAGAAATAAAAAATGCCTAGCAACCTTAAATGAACAATTTCAAAATAGAAAAATCAAAAAAACGTACCTCGCAGTTGTAAAAAATCACCCTCCTGAAAAAGAAGGAACACTCATTCATTATTTGCTAAAAAGTCAAAAAAAGAACCGGGCTTTCGCTCATGATGAAGAAAAACCAAATAGCAAAAGAGCAGAACTAACATATAAAGTGATTGCTTCAATTGAAAATTATCATTTGCTTGAAATTAATTTAGTGACAGGACGTCATCATCAAATTAGAGCGCAACTTGCAAAAATTGATTGTCCAATTAAAGGGGATGAACGGTATGGGTTTAAACGAGGAAACAAAGATCGTTCGATTCATTTGCATGCTTGGAAATTGGAATTTCGACATCCTGTGACCAATGATGTAGTGAAGTTGGAAGCACCTCTTCCAGACGAAGTTGTTTGGCAAGCATTTGATATTTAAACTTATAACAATACATTTACACATTGTAAAAAAGGTAAAAAGCAAAAAAATATTTTTTTTAAAATAATTGCTTTTTCAAAAAAACAATTCCATCTTGACTCCTCATTCAAAATAAATTTTATGTTTTCAACTATCATTATTAGTGTCATTATTATTTCTGTCATCGTGATTATTAGCGATTTTCAGGAAAGGCACTATGTGATGTAAAAAACATTTACAAAATATAAAAAGCCTTTCCGAGCATTCGGGAAGGCTTTTTTTGTGTATGTATGGAATCTTAAAAGTTGAATAATTATTATTTATAATGTTGGAGGTTGGTTATTGATTGTTGTAAAATATTGATAGTCA
>CAJQQY010000371.1 GCA_905480595.1 uncultured Saprospiraceae bacterium
TGAAAATGAATTGATTTTTATATTTCTTTCTAATCGAATTCATCCAAGCAAGGCGAATACCAAATTATATCGGAACCAAGTTCGCCGACGGATTCATGATGTGATTTATAAGTCATTGGATACGTATAAAAATGGTGAGAAAAAAGAAGAAAAAGTTTTGGTTGAGTTGTAATCGAAAACAAAAAATATAGGAAGTGAAAATCCCAAATATTTTACTCAAAGGGTTCTATTAAAGTAATATTAAAATCATCAGCCGAAGGACCATAAACTGCAGGGACTGCCACACCCAACAATCGTAAATAAACACCCAATTGCGCCCTATGATGCACTAAATGATTCGTGCAAAACTTTCGTATGACTTCTTTTTTATTTAAAGTAAAAAGAACTTCCTCCCCATGTTTCATGGACCAACTATTTTCAAATTCCTTTTCATCCACTTTTTCTAAAGCTTGAATAGATTCTTTGAGCAATGAATCGAAATAAGCTAAGAGTTCTTCATTCGAATTAATTTCCTTTGGCTCAAAATCTATGAAATCTAATTCATTATCTTCGATGCAAGACTTCCACCAAGCAATTATTTCTGCAACATGAATCGCTAATCGACCTAACGACTCAGATTTTTCATGAGGTTTAAAATCTCTTTTTTCGAAAGGAACACCTTCCAAAAATCTTCGAGTAACAGCTGCTTCTTGTTTAAGTTCGTTTAAAAAGTCTTTCGCTAAATTCATGTTTTTTATTTCTTTTTTAAATCCATCAAGACCAAAACCCATTCCTCCCCATCTCCAATTTGATAAGTTTTGATGACTTCAAAACCTACTTTTTCATGGGCACGCAAGGAACGATAATTCCGAGAAGCTATTTCAGTAATGACATAATCGAAATCGGTGTGCATTCTTTTTTTCATTTCAGTATAAAGCCCTGCAAAGACACCTTGACCTCGTTGTGATTTCGCTACGCAAACTTGTCCCATGATAAAGTATTTTGCCGCACCTAACTTTCTTCCATCAAAATCAATGGAATCGATTTGATCAAACATTTCTACTAAAACAGGAATATCATCTTTCCATTTCCGAAGCATAACTAAAGCATATCCAAGAACATTTTCTCCTTCTTTCGCAATGATATGTTGATAGGAATAATTCATTTTTGTCAATAAATCCAAGTCATGTTTAACTGTAACAAAACCTTGAGATTCTAATTCTTCACTAGAGATGTTTTGCGGCAAATTAAATTGTTGTAAATCTAGGATACCTTTTAATTCATCTTCGGTGTTAGATATACCGTAAGTGATCATGATTATTTTTTTATTCTAGTTTGCCCAGCCGTACCAAAAACTATTTAGTTTCTTTTTTAGTTCAGCAGCTTTGCTTTTATATTGTTCAGACATGTCAGAAATGGCAATCTTTCCTAATTCCTCGATGGCTTTCTCTCTTTTTTTATTTCCTAAAAACATTAATATTTGATTCCATTGGGCAGTTTCAAAATTGACATTTTCCATTTTGTAAGCTGTGTTGTTTTTATTTTTTAAAACAAAATCATAAGCTTCAATTGCTTTTGCAAAATTCTGGTTTTTATAAAAAGATTCTGCAGCCCAATATTGTTGTTCAAGATAATTGACATTTGTAACTGTATTGTTATCAATAACCGTTATGCTAGTATTAGACTCATCAATTTGAGTTGGTTGGAAATATTGATTAATAATTGCTGCATTGCTATAACTCCCAGTACTCCACATCACCGACCCAAAAAATCCAATGATGACGATTAATCCAACGACAGGTAACCATTTTTGCCAAGCACTTTGACGATGTCTTTTTGATTCATGTTCTTTTCTAAAACTCATAATTCTATTTTTTTAGTGGGAAATTATTCACAAGGTGACTTCTAAGCACCTGGTGAGTAGCGGAGGTTTTCATTGAATTACTTCTTCAATATAATTTGGATAATCTGTAATTATTCCATCCACACCTATTTTAATCATCTTTTTCATGTCTCTTTTCTTGTTGACAGTCCAAGGAATTACTTTGATATTTTTTGCATGCATTCCATCAATAACTTTCTTGGTTAACAACTTAAAATATGGACTATAAATGTGAGGCTTAAAAGTTATTTTTTTCAAATTATCCTCAGGTGAATCTTTATTATCAATAAGGTATGCAACTATCATCGAAGCATCTTGTTGATGTATTTCTTCCAAAATATCGATATCAAAAGATTGCAAATTGCACCGATTCTCAATTCCAGTTTCCTTGCACGCTTCCAAAACTAGCCGAACATATTCGTCAGGATGAGGCGTTAATTTTCCATAATAAGCATCCTCACTTTTTATTTCGATATCAAAATTAGGTTTCGCTCGTCCTGTTTTGTTACAAAAATCATCAACTGCTTTGACCAAATCATTGAGTGATGGTTTGTGAGTTTTCATCGGTTGTTGATCTGGAAAATTTTCGTTGCCTCGACTACCGACATCATACTTTTTGATTTCATCGTAAGTCATTTCGTAGAGCAAAATTGTTTTTTCTTCCTCTTCCGAAATAGGTCTGCCATCAGGATGCGAACTTATTTTATGATTGAACCAAGGCTCATGAGTAACGATGACTTTTTTATCTTTTGATATAGCCACATCGAGTTCCAAAGTCGTTACTGGAAATTCTAAGGCTTTTAAAAATGCAGGAATTGTATTTTCTGGAAGTAATCCTCTCGCGCCTCGGTGACCTTGCCAATCGATGGTTTTTTCTTTATTTGAATTAGACATTTTAGTAGAGTTTGAAATGATGTTTTTTGAATTTTTAGGACTACATGAAAAACAAAGAACAAGAAGGGTAAAGATAAAAATTCGCATGATTATTTTTTTTGCAAATATCTAAAATTCAATGTTAAATGAGGATGAAGTTTTTGTTGAAAATTTATAATTATCTCAATGGGGAACGATGTGGAAAACCCATTCACTTTTGATTTAAAAATAAATAATAAAAAAGTTAAATTTGTGCGTTTTAAAATCAACTATGAATAATTAAAACTCGTATTTACGTAGTAAATATTAATTAAACTCCTTGAAAAAATAATATGAATAATTCTTCTATTCTTCAAAAAGCTCTTCCGCACATAGTAGCGATTGTAAGTTTCTTAGTGATATGTTGCGTATATTTTTCTCCTCAATTAAATGGGAAAATAGTACAAGCGGGCGATACTATTTCTCATAAGGGAATGTCTCGTGAAATGGTTGATTTTTATGATGAAACTGGCGAACATACTTTGTGGACTAATACGATGTTTGGAGGAATGCCGACTTATCAAATTGGAGCAGTTCAGCCTACTAATACTTTAAAGTTTGTAGAAAAATCAATGCATTTATATATCCCTCGACCTATCGGATATTTCTTTGCGATGATGCTTGGATTTTATATAACGATGCTTTTGTTTGGGGTTAATCCTTGGGTGAGTTTGATAGGAGCTATAGCCTTTTCGATTACTACCAATAACTTGGTTTTGTTCGGGGCAGGGCATATGACGAAGCTGAGGACATTTGCATTTTTTGGATTTATGCTTATTGGAATTGTAAAAGCATTTAGGAAAGAATACTTGCTGGGAGCTACATTGTTTGCGTTAGGATTTGGGATTAATCTATATGCCAATCACATTCAAATGACTTATTATTTGTTTATGGTTTTGGGGATTTATGGATTGATGGAGTTGGTTCGGCATGCTCAAAAAGGAGAAATGCAGTCGTTCGGAAAAGCAGTATTATATCTCGGAATTGGAGGAATATTAGCGGTTGGATCGAGTGCGACAAGTTTGTTGACTACTTATGAATATCAAAAAGATACAATGCGGGGAAATCCTATTTTGGCAAAAGAGGCTAATGTAGAAGAGACGAGTAGTAATACGAAAGGTTTGGATTGGAAATATGCGATGCAATATAGTAATGGTTGGTTGGATTTGTTTTCTTCATTTATTCCGGGAGTTGTTGGAGGAGGAGGAGGAGAACCTGTTGGAGCTAATTCAGCTTACGCCAAACAGATAAAAAGATCTGGAGGAAACCCCAAGAACTTGAAGTTGCCATTGTACTGGGGAGCTGTAGGAAAAACGATGAGTACAGGGGGACCTGTTTATTTTGGAGCAGCTATGTTTTTCTTATTCTTACTTGGAATGTTGATTGTCAAAGATCCCATTAAGTGGGGAATTGGAGGTGGAGTTTTACTGACGATGTTACTTTCATTGGGAGATAGTTTTGAGTTTTTCAATCGAATATTTTATAATTATTTTCCATTGTACAGTAAGTTTCGGACGCCAAATTCTGTTTTGGCTATTGCAGCGTTTTTAATTCCAGTTTTAGGAACATTAGCTATTTCAGAAGTCATTAGTGGAAAAACAAAAAAAGAAGAATTTCTCAAACCTTTGTACATCACAACAGGCGTGTTGGCTGCAATTTGTTTGTTTTTCGCATTTATGGGAGGATCAACTTTTGATTTTACTTACCCAGTTCGAGATGCCAATTATGTATCGAATATGAATATGAATTTGGAATTGCTGCAAGAAGATCGTAGAGCATTGATGCAATCTGATTCCTTGAGATCATTAGGAATTATTTTAGCATGCGCAGGTTTGATTTGGGCATTTTTGACCAATAAAATTAAGCAGAACATTTTGCTAGTTGGGTTAGCAGCGATTACAATTGGGGATTTATGGACTGTTGGGAAAAGATATTTGAATGATAGTAACTTTGCAAACAAAAGAAAATACGAAGCGTACAAAAATCCTAGACCTGTTGATACTCAAATTTTGAGCGATAAAGATTTGCACTATAGAGTGCATGATTTTACGATCAATTTTATTAATTCTTCTTCTACTTCTTATTTTCATAATACGATCGGAGGGTATCACCCAGCGAAGTTGCAACGGATTCAAGATTTGATTGAAAGACATATTTTCCCGGAAGATAACTCTCTTCGAAAAGGTTTTTCTTCAGCTACTAGTAATGACCTTTTTGGATCGATTCCGGTTTTCAATATGTTGAATACAAAATATTTTATTGGAAATCCAGATGCTGCACCTATTCGAAATCCTCGAGCGATGGGTAATGCTTGGTTTGTTGATAATATAAAAATGGTGGAAACTCCAAATGCTGAAATTGATGCTTTGAAAGGTTTGGATGTAGCTTCTACGGCGATCGTTCATAATGAATTTTCAGACTATGTGAATGGATTGAATCTTTCTAAAAATGGAACAATCAAATTGACTGATTACAAGCCTAATCACATGACTTACCAAAGTAATTCAACTAGTGACCAGCTAGCTTTATTCTCTGAAGTTTGGTATGGACCCAATAAAGGATGGCAAGCCTACATCGATGGGAATGCAGTAGATCATATTCGAGCTAATTATATTTTGCGTGGATTAAAAGTACCTGCAGGAGATCATAAAATTGAATTTGTTTTTGCTCCAAAATCTTATTCGATTGGAAAAATTATTACGTTGATTTGTTCTTTGGCGATTGTCTTATCTTTTTTATGGTTTGCTTATAATTCCTTAATGAAATATATAAATGAGGAAAATGGTGGTGCTGAGAATGGTGAAAAATTGAAAAAAACAACTTCTAAAAAGAAGAAGAAATAAAGAGAAAATTAGTTTGTCGGTAGATTAGGTAATCAGGTTTTACATTTTGTACCTGATTACCTAATTTACTTTTATACGGATTATTTAAATTTTATGGAAAAGAAAGAATTGGCAAAAAGAGTTTTAATTATTACATATTATTGGGTTCCAATGGGCGGCTCAGGTGTTCAGCGATGGGTCAAATTTTCCAAATACTTACCTGAGAATGGTTGGCAACCAGTTATTTACACTCCTTCTAATCCAGATTTTCCTTTGCGTGATGAATCGTTTTTGGCTGATGTTCCTGAGAGTTGTGAAGTGATTAAACAACCAATCTGGGAGCCTTATCGATTGGCGTCTCTTTTTTCCAATAAAAAAAATCTAAATACTGGAATGCTCCGAAAAGGAGAAAAGACATCTTGGAAAGATAAATTTCTCAACTACGTTCGTAGCAATTATTTCATTCCTGACCCACGAGTTTTTTGGGTGAAAAAATCTATTAAATTTTTAACAAAGTATTTACAAGAAAATCCTGTTGATGTAATTGTCACCAATGGACCACCGCATAGTATGCATTTGATTGGTCTGGGTTTGAAGAAAAAATTGGGTGTAAAATGGGTGGCAGATTTTCGAGATCCTTGGACGAATATTGATTTTTACCATTCTTTAAAATTGACCAAAAGTTCAGATCAGAAACATCGTGCTTTAGAAAAAGAAGTGGTGAGTACAGCTGACATTGTAACGGTAGTTGGAAAGTCGATGCAAGATGAATATCTCGAATATTCTGATCATGTAAAAGTGATTACGAATGGTTACGATCAATCTATTTCAAAAAAAGAAATAGTGCGTGATGCTAAATTTTCATTGGCTCACATCGGTCTGATGAATGCCGATCGTAATCCGAAAATGCTTTGGAAGGTTTTGGCAAAAATAGGGAAGGAGCAACCTGAGTTTTTAGCTGATTTAGAAATTAAATTAATTGGAAAAGTAAGTGGAGATGTTTTAAATTCCATCGAAGAAAATAATTTGACGTCGCAATTAAATTTAATTGATTATGTTCCTCACAGCGAAGTTCATGGATTGCAACAAGCTTCGCAAATCCTATTGTTAGTTGTAAATGATACACCAAATGCAAAAGGAATTTTAACTGGAAAGATATTCGAATACTTGATGGCTCGACGACCAATTCTAGCAGTTGCTCCAAAGGATGGAGATTTGGCAGAGATCATTAATCAGACTGAATCAGGCGAAGTTTTTGGTTTTTTAGAAATGAAAAAATTAGAAACATTTATTTTAAAATCCTACTCAGATTATAAAACTGGAAGTTTAGAAATTCAATCACATAGCATTGAAAAATATAGTCGAAGAAGTTTGACAAAGGACATGGTTGCGCTTTTTGAAGATTAAATTTTTTATAAATTAATTTTTGAAAAAACCAGATAATTTATTCAACCCACCTCTTACCATTCCATTTACATCAGGAGAAATTTCTAAATACAAAGTCAATCCACCATAGACAATCGTCAATAAAATAGAACGTAACAATATATTTACAATTGGATGAAAGTTAAATGGAATGAAATGAATCATTAGCCAACACAAACCTGCCAGCAATAAAATTTTCACAGTTGCTAGAGTAAATGGTTGCATTTTAAAGTTGATCCAAATGAAAATCAGCTTCACCAGATTGAATAAGGTTACTGAGCAGAAGGTGGCAATAGCTGTTCCAACCAATCCATATATTGGAATAAAAAATAAATTAAAAGTTATGTTTAAAACTGCCAAAACCATTAGGGCGTAAAAATTGAATTGGTATTTTTTGGAGAAACTAATGATGTCAGAGTTTACGCTTGTTGCCAAGTCTACCAGTCTAGCTAGCCCTAAAAATAAAATGACATTTATCCCTGTTTGCATCATTTCAGTATTAGGCATTATTTCCATCAAGTCATAAATCGAGCCCCATATCCCCAAAAAGACAAAGCATCCAATGATGAGTAAAATTGTTGAGGATTTTTGATAAATCATCTTTATATTTTCCAAATCATTTTTCTTCCAACTTGCAGAAATAATTGGGGAAGAAATAGCCACTATTCCTTTTGCAGGTTTCATAATCACTTCTGTAATCACATGAACGATTCCATAAATTCCACTTGAGGTAATGTCAATCATTCCTGCTACCATCAAGGTGTCAATCTTAAATGCGAGTGTACCTCCTAAGGTATTCAATAATCCAAAAAGAGAAAATTTCTTAATCTCTTTTGCCAAAGGAGGTTTAATGAAATTGAGGTTGATTTTGAAAAAAAGTTGCCCTAATGATTTGGTGTAAATCAAAAAACCGATGAGAACAATAACATAATTTAAAATGATTCCCAAGACGAAATATTGAGTATTTATGTAGTCTCCTAAAAATAAAAGTGCGAGAATGGGTAAGGATATTTTAATAAATATTTCGAAAATATTAGGAATGACGACTCGATTAAAGTTGGAAACGTACTTAAAAAAGATAGCATTGAAAATAAAAAGAAAAACCATCGGAACGAGGTAATAGAAATATTCCGTAAGTAAATCAATGCTAGCACTATTTTTCAATAAAACATCGAGGAGTAAATATTTGAGAAGTGGTAAACATACTAAAAAGAACAAAAAGCCAATTAAACTTCCAATTAAAAGAAAACTTAAAAAGCCATGATGTCCAGTTTTCTGATCTTTAAAATCTGGAAAAAACTTGACTGCATGAATACTTAATCCAAATGAGAAAAATGAAACGCATAAAAGGGTACTATCAATGATAACTTTAAAAAGTCCATACAACTCAGGAATTCGCGGATAAATCAAAAGGGTACTGAACAGCCCGATGAAGACTCCAAAATAACTAACAATTGTGTGTTTTAAACCTTGTCTTTGAATGACACCCATGTAGGAAAATTAGGAATGATTTTTTATGAAATTGAATAATCGCTCGCTTGCTTGTCCATCATTATATTGATGAAATCTTTGAGTGATTTCTGCTCTACGGTCACGATCTTTTGCTGGGTTTTCGATATTATTTTTAATGCTTTGGATAAATTCTTTTTGAGTTAATGCTTTGTCTCCTGGGGTTACCTCGTCAAAATCAAAAAGCAATCCTCGCTCTTCCAAATAATGGTCTAAATCGTATGGAATATAAATTATTGGACGATCTAATAAGAGAAAATCAAAAAATATACTTGAATAATCTGTCAATAAAATATCACAGTCCAAGAGCATTTGTTGAATATCTATATCATTAACGACAGATGTTTTTATTCTAATATTTGGATTATCTTCTACAATACTTAATAATCTTTTATTTGTTGAATCTCTTTTGTGTGGTTTGATTATTATTTCAGCATTGTTTGTTGATAAAAAATTATTCAATTCATTTTTATTGAAATCAGCAAATGGAAAAAATTCTGTGGGAGTGAAATCTCTAAAAGTAGGGACATAAAAGATCTTCGTTTTCTTTTTTGTATTTAGATTTTTATTTTCTGGATTGAAATAAATATCATTTCTAGGAATACCAAATATTTTAAATATTTCCTTTGGATATCTAAATGCTCTCATCATACTTTCACGTTCCGCATCAGAGGAAACTAAAAAGTAATTTAGACTTAAATTACTTTTTCCATGACCTTTTACTTTTGAAAGGACGCCCACGTTTTTAAAAGTAATGGCATGCCACATATTAATAACGATTTGTTTTTTATTAGTAGGCATGAATGGAAAAATATCTCCATTTCCATTTGTTAGTAAAACAAATTTTGATCGAAGATATATGGATAAGGCTTTGAAGGAAAAGGCATAAATAATATGATCACCAAATTTACTTTCTAATTTAGAATATAACTTTCGATTTTTAGTTAGGAGATAAAATTTAAATTCATCTGAATTTTTTCTGTATAAAAATTCAAAAAAGTATTTACTATTATCATTGTAAAAACTAGCATTCGGAATACCAATCAAAATCATCTTTTTATCCTTAGGATAAATTTCACAGATCCATTTTAAAAGCGAGCCGAAAATCTGTTGAAGAAATAACTTCATTAATTATTTTTTTTGAACGATGATTCTGATTACAACAGGATCTTCTGTTTTATAGGGTGCTAAACCTTTTGATTCTAAACTGTATAAAATCTCAAATCCATTTTCAGAAAATCGATTATTCAATTCTTTCAAAACTATAAATCTTCGATAATGATCGCTAAAAAAAGCATTGTCTGGTAATGCTTTACCAACTCCAAAAAGTTCATCTTTCACACTTCGTACCTCAACAAAAAAAAGACCATCAGTTTTCAAGTTATTAGAAGCCCACTTGATCAATTTTTCTTCTCCTTGCTTATTAATTGCATGAATAGTGAAACGAGAATACAAAAAATCGCTTTTTTCTAATTCGGATAAATTGGTCATATCTGCGGCTAAAAAATTAAGGTTTTTAGTTTCTTCAAATTTCTCAGTTAGGTAGGCAATTTCTTTTTCACATTGATCTATTGCCAATACGTTGACCCCTTGTTGGGCAAAGTGTTTACTATCTCTAGCGTTACCACACCCAAATTCAATTAATCTTTTTCCATCTTTTAAAAAAGGAGTGACGAACTCTGCAAAAGGAGAACAATTAGATGGTTCTCGGTGCTTAGAATAGTAATTTTCCCAATAGGATGATGATGAATTCATTTATATAATATTTTACGTATTGTGAGTTTTTATATTTATTAAAATGTGTGCAAATTTGCATTAATTCTTTTCTATTAAAAAAATTAAATGGTTTTTCTTTAAGAAATTAATTCAAAAAAAGCCTTCTCTCTATTCCTCTGACTATATTTTTCTATAATTCTATTCCTAGCTTTTTCTCCTAAATTATTTTGATCTTCATCTTGAATTATTGATTTTAAAAGTTGCTCTAAAAGATTCACATCTCTTTTTTTTAAAACGAATCCGGTAGTTCCAATTATTTCTGGAAGTGCATTCACATTCGAAACTATTGGAATACATTCACACAACATTCCTTCACAAAGTGCGACACCAAATCCTTCAAAATTAGACAGTTGAAAATAATAAGTTGCTGCTTGAAGTTTTTCCTTTAATTTTTCAGGAACTAGTTTGCCATGACAAATCACATTCCTTGGAATTTCTCGATTCCCTAAATCATTGATTCCTACAAAATGAAAAATATGATCAGGAAACCTTGTCGCTACCTCAAGGATTAGTTCTCCTCCTTTTCTTAGCAGTTGCCCATTTGATAGTACGGTAATAAATGATTTTTGATCTCTTTTTATAGTTTTATTTATTTCCCAATTAGCTATTTGTAATCCGTTTGGAATTACTTGATAGGGTGTTTTTATATTAGGCAAATGATATTGGAATCCTTGGAGTATTGGATAGTCTGCAAAATAATTATTCTCTGTAAAAACCAAAGATTGACTTACCGGTAAAAGCATTTTAGACCATTGATAGGACTTTTTCAAAATAAATTTTAACCAAGGTTTTCTAAGGTCTCCATAATTCAATTCTGGAAAAGCTGCACAATCAGTTCCATTCAAAATGATAAATGTAGGTATATTTCTAATTTTCCCAATCAAAGAGGGAAGGAATGACCAATAACCTCCAAAAGAGATAATAATTGCTTGACATTTGGAACTATGGAAAAGGACAAAAAAGAATTGTTGGATAATATAAAGAGGAGTTAAAAGTTTGTTTGACCAGTTGTAAATATTTGTAATAGTATTATACTTTTTAGATAAGAATGATATGTCCTCTTTTACAAATGTACTTAAAGATGGTGCGATGTAAATAATTTTTTTTTTATAAAAATCAGTTTCCATTAAATCAGAATTAGCAAAATCGGTTTGTTAGAAATTTGAGATTCAAAAGTAGTAATTTAATAATTACGAAAAGGGAAATATTTGTCGTTTTAGCAAAAAAAAACTTGACTGAATCCTCAGTCAAGTTTTTTTAATTTCTAATTGTGTCTCAAGATGTACTAGCTTGTGTACATATCTGTTTTCTTGAATTTTTTAGCAAGCAAAGCATAAAAAATTGGACGATGTTTAGTTCTATTTCTAGAACCCATTTTAGCACAAACGTCAAGGATAGCTTTGTCTAATTTTGGACCATCTTCTAATCCTAATTTTTTAACTAAGTAGTTCTTTTTTAAACGATCTCTCTCTTCTGCTTTTGCACAAGCTACAAGTTGAGAGTTCTTGTTGTAAATAGATGGACCTAAAGATTTAGCAACAGCTGTAACCAACTTCATGCTTACTCCTTTGATTTCGTGTTTGTCCATTGATGCCTTGTACTTAACAATTAAATCATCAAATTTACTCATTACGGATATGTTTAATTAGATGTTAAAAAAAATAAAAGTGCTTTATAGAAAAGTCTTCTACATTATCACAGTAAACTTAATGTTTTTCTTTATAAAGTGAAACTAAAACTCTAAAATGTTTTCCACATTTTCCACATTTTTTTAAATGTAAATGTATTGTTATTTTTTATTGTCAAGCATTCTAAAAAAACAAAGGGAGTACATTAGTTGAAGTTTTGTTATCAAGAGAAAATGATTTGATGTTTTTGAAAAAATTAGTTGCACCTTCAATGAAGAATTTTCTTGAGATTTGGAAACCATTTGTTTTATAACAATACATCTACGTTAGATTGATTTCTTCTAGTGTAGATACTCTTTTATGAAATTATTGATGCAAGTTTTCATAATTAAATATTCCTTAGTTCTTTTCAGGTTATGTACAACCTATAATTTTTTTTTAGAAGCAAAGTCTGTGTCAAAACAAATAAATTACATTCTTACTTTTTAATAAGAAAAAATAAAAAAGAAACGAACAAACTATTTACCTTCGCAAAAAAAAATCAATAATGAAGTACGAAAATATTTTAATAAAGAATGTTCGAGGAATTGTAACCTTGACTATCAATAGAGAGAAAGCATTAAATGCATTAAATAAACATGTCTTTAATGAGATTGAACATTTCTTTGTTGTATCTGCCCCTAAAAGAAAAACAATGAAAGGAGTGATCATCACCGGGGCAGGGGAGAAGGCATTTGTTGCAGGCGCGGACATCAAAGAATTTTTAGATTTCAAAGGAGATGATGCTATGGATGTTTCAGCAAGAGGTCAAGGTGTATTCGATCTAATTGAGAACTTTTCTAAACCGGTCATCGCTGCGGTTAATGGTTTTGCATTGGGTGGTGGTTGTGAATTGGCGATGGCTTGTCATATGCGAATTGCAAGTGATCGAGCAAGGTTTGGACAACCAGAAGTTAATCTTGGAATTATTCCAGGTTATGGCGGGACACAACGATTGCCTCAATTAATTGGTCGTGGTCGAGCTTTAGAATATTTAATGACAGGTGATATGATTGGAGCAGATGAAGCTTATCGAATTGGTTTAGTAAATCATGTTGTTCCTCATGGAGAAGAAGTAAAAAAG
>CAJQQY010000372.1 GCA_905480595.1 uncultured Saprospiraceae bacterium
GATGTCAGTTTGACTTATCACAAAGCATTTAATAATCTACGTTGCCATTATTGTGGGTTCCAACAAAAACTACCTGAGGAATGTCCTGCGTGTGGTGACCGAAATTTGACCATTCGAGGTTTTGGAACAGAAAAAATTGAGGACGAATTACAAATCTATTTGCCTGATGCAAAAATTGCTCGGATGGATTTTGATACCGTTAGAACCAAACATGCACATGCGCGAATCATTAATGATTTTGAGGAAAAAAGAATTAATGTTTTAGTTGGAACTCAAATGGTCACCAAAGGTTTGGATTTTGATAATGTCGGAGTTGTAGGTGTTTTGAGTGCAGATCAATTGATGTCATTTCCAGATTTCCGTTCAACAGAAAGAGGCTTTCAACTTATGACTCAAGTAAGTGGGCGAGCAGGTCGAAAAAAGAAAAGAGGAAAAGTAATTATTCAAGCTTTTAATGTGGCTCATCCAGTTTTGGGAGAAGTTATCAAAAACGATTACCAGAGATTCTTTGAACGAGAAGTGGAAGAACGAAAACTTTTTTCCTATCCTCCATTTCAACGATTAATAAAAATTACCCTAAAACATAAAGACCCTCGACTACTCAATGAGGGCACAAAGATTTTTGCAAAAGTCCTAAAAGATAAATTAGGCTATCGAATGATTGGCCCTGCCGTTCCAGGTATTCCACGAGTACGGGGTAGTTTTCTTTTGGAAATTTATCTAAAAATGGAAAAAGACAATCAATGGCTTTCCTATGCGAAACGGTTAATCATTGAAGCAAAATATATCTTACAAAAGACGAAGGGATTTTCGGGAATTCGGGTGAATGTGGATGTGGATCCAAATTGATAATGCCCCTCGACGAATAGTCACAAAGTGAATCCAATCATCTTTATACTTACCCCGAATTTCTCGCACCTCGATTCAAAAAATCACCTTTCGACTAACTTAGTATTTTTAATTTTCTTCAAACAGCACTTCTCTTTCTTCAAGGGTCTTTAATATATTATTCACTTTTTGAAAAAAAATAACCGTCCCATGCAACGTTTTGTACAAAGTTGGCATACTTAACTATATACCAATGAATATTTTGAGTTGATAAAAATGTTTAATACATTCATTGGTGTGTTTCACTATCTTTTTTTCACCCGTTTGTTTTTTTACAAACCTAAAACCTCCCTTGCTATGAAAAAAGCATTACTATTATCTTTCGCTCTTTGCGTAACACTTAGCTTACAAGCAGAACTTAACTACACTAATTATGGCCCGAATGGATGGCACATTGGCATGAATGACAATGTTGTTGTTGACATTGATAATGATGGTGCCAATGATTTCTATGTAAATGCATGGAACGACGAACTAGGATTTGTTCCAATTTTTGGAAAAGGGTGTTTTTCTAGTCCAAGCGGAACTGCAACTACTATTTTTGGCTCCCGCGAATTAACCATTCACCAAGCCGGTGATATTTTGGATGCTTCTGTTAACACTTTTGAATTTATTGATGATGGTCGAGGCTCAGCTTACTCTGCTAATACTAATCAATTAGCTGATGGTTGGATAGATGGACAAGATCACTACGTAGCATTTTTTATTTTTGGAAGTGGTAAATTTGGCTGGATGAGAGTTGAATTGGATATTACAAATCAAAAAGTAATCATCAAAGAAATGGCTTACGAAACTGAATACTACGGGGAAATTGAAATAGGTTATACTGGACAAGCTGCAACAATTCCTACCATGGATGTAAAACAAACAACTGGTAGTTTAGAAGCACCTGTAGCCAATGATGAAATAGAAAAAGATGTGCAAGAATTATCTATTTTTCCTAACCCTGCTAACGAAAGAGTGAATATCAATTTTGATTACAAAAGTACTGAGCAACTTGCTATCTTAGTAGTAAATAGTGTTGGGCAAGAAGTTTACCGAAATTCTAACAATATAATCACGGGAAAAGTTAATCTCCAAATTTCAACTTCAACTTGGAACTCTGGTATTTATTTTATCAAATTCCAAAGCGAAAAAGGAATTAAGACAGAAAGACTCACAGTTACCAAATAACGAATCTATTTAACTCGTTAAAAAAGAGAGGTGCTTCCAAAAATAATTGGAAGTACCTCTTTTTTTGTCTTGAAAAAACGATAAATTTGATTCTTTTCGAACTCTATGTTAAAACTTATTATGCTAAAAAAAACTTCTCCCGGAATTACTCCCTTAGTTGAATATTATAAAAAACGATTAGGGAAAATTGATCTTACTTTTACTGAGCAAAAAAATGGAATCATACAGTCCGTTGAATTTCTTTCACCTGCTCTAAAAGAAGAAAATCATCCTCGAATTTTTTATCATGGAAAACCAACTCAAGATGTAATCGTCTTGACTCATGGACTTTCTGACTCTCCATATTATGTAAAAGATATTGGAAGGAAATTTTACAAAGCAGGTTGCAATGTAATTCTCACCCTACTTCCAGGCCATGGTCGAATGGAAATTGGTGGAAAAATGGAGGAAGAAAAACTAAAAAGAAAATGGAAAAAAGAGGTTGACATGGCAGTAGATGCTGCAAAGACTTTAGGAAAAAGAATTTCATTAGGTGGATTTTCTACAGGAGCTAGTTTGAGTTTAAATAAAGCGTTACGTGACCCAAAATTAATTTCAGGAGGACTTTTTCTTTTCTCAGCAGCATTGGATTTAGGATACATTGCTCATGGCACTAATTATTTTCCTTTCGCCCATACCATCGCTCGATATACTGATGGCAAATTAAAATCCATTGGATCGAATCCATATCGTTACCCATACTTGAATAATGCAGCTGGACTTGAAGTCGTCAGATTAATTGATGAAACATGGAAACGAATGGCTGATAAAAAAATTGACCAACCTGTTTTTATTGCGCACTCAGTTCACGATGTACGAGTAAGTTTTGGAGGCATCCAAACTTTTATGACTGCGCATGTCAAAAGAGGTTTTATCTTTTTAATTTCTGAAAATATCGCTCACTCTCAGTTGGTATTAAAAAAACCAATACCACTTGATCTTAAACAAAAACATGGAGTTAGAGAAACTCCACCTGCCAATCCAAAATTTAATTGGATGATGGAAAATGCCATTCGATACTTTCAAGATGAAGTAGTTGGGAAGGATAAAAATTAAAACACCACAAAACTGATGAATCCAAAGACCTACTTTTTTTACATCTCAATATAAAAACTGTTTTGTAACTAATTTTTGATTATAGCATATATAAAATTCTAAAACTTCAATTCCTCTTTTCCATTTATCGAGTTTCTCTAGACACTCGTCTAAGCAAATAGAAGTCGACTGATAATTCTTTGATATTAAAAACTCATTCACTAATCAAAAAAATAAGAAAATGAAAATCATAGTAGTAAACATCGGCGACACCATTATTGAATTTGATAATGACATGTGGACAGGACATGAAAATATTTATGTTAATGAAGCATTAGTTTCGAGAAAATTTTCATGGTTTGGGACAGATCATATTTTTGAAGTGAAGGAAGACGGCGTGTGGGTAGAATATATTTTGACAACGGGTTTTGGATGGATGGGAATTACCGCAGACATTACTCGAAATGGAATTCCAATTGTGGAATCAGGAAGACAAGGAATGCATTTGGACATATCGAATGTTGCTCTTGGAGCACCTAAGAATTACCGTTCAGATGAATTTGTATAAGAATGTTAATTAGTTAAAAAATGGTCTATAAAAGCTGTTTGAGTTTTTCAAACAGCTTTTTTTTGTTCAACTTCCTATTTTTTCCCATAAAAAATATAACATGACAAGCTATTTTAATACTTTGTTCTAACATAAAATATAAATTATTTTAGAACAAACGAAATATGACAACCACCACTTATTTTCTTCTCCTTTTTATATTTTTTTTCCCCTTTATTAGTTCAGCTCAAACTCCCGGTTACCTAGGTAAAAGAGCCTCCCTAATTATTAATTCCTCTACCTTCCCTGCCATCAAAGGTCCAACTAGAAATAATAAAGGATTGGAATCCTTTGGCCCAGAGTCTAATGGTATTGGTTTAAATTACGAATTTGAGGCAGATTTTTCTTATGCATACAAACGATATAAAAGTCTCGGTTTAACCGTAGGGCATTATAGTACTGCTCAAGAATTTTTCACTTCAACTGATCCAGTCGATTCTAGTGTTGACGGGCAAGATGAACATAGAGTATTTTCAGAGATTAGTGTAACCTCCATCAGTTTAATTCGGAAAAAATTTAGAATAGGAAAAGGTGGATTAGCTCCATTCGGAAATTATCTTTTTGGGGGACTTAGAGCGAATTTCGCCACAGGATCAATCTTAGAAAAAACAACCACCTATGCTAGCCCTACTGGAGCAGACTTTGGTCATGGAGAAATTTTACCTGATCCCAAATTCACTCAGTTTTTATTTATTTATGGATTTGGGAATAATTTAATTTTTAAAGATCGAATTATATTTTCAATGGGAATGAGGTTTAGTTTACCATTTAAACCTTCTACCCTAGCAACCTTAACTACTGGTGATGCAGCAGGAAGGGACTTTGAAGACAAAGCAAGGTTTCGCCTTTTTTATCACGAATTTTTTAGAATAAATATAGGTGTAGGTGTTTTACTTTTTTAAAAAAACAACTAAATGATATAATGCAAACTAAATTAACTCAACTAATCATTTGCCTTTTCTTTTTCTCGATAAGTCTTGCTGCTCAGCAACCTTCATTACTCAAAGCAGAGGGAAATATTCCTGACGACTTCCTAACACCAAGTACCATTAAATATAAAGCAGAGGTGGAAGAATTAAAAGGAAAAAAATCTGACCGAAAAACTAAAAAGGATAAAAAAAGATTCTTGCTAGAAACTAATTTTTCAATTGATGATATTTTACAAAGCGGGATGGTTTTGTTTAATGACCCTGCTACAAAATACATCAATAAAGTTTTAGCCAACTTGTCAATTGAAGATACTTATCTAAAAAGTAAAAATCCTAGAGCCTATATTTTAAATAGTAGTGCAGTCAATGCTTTTGCTACTGACCAAGGAATAATTTTCATCACTTTAGGCTTACTTGCTACCCTAGAAAATGAAGCGCAGTTAGCTTTTATTTTATCCCATGAACTAATTCATATTAAGCATCGACACTCTCTCGATAAATTTATTGAATCAAAAAAAATTGATAAAAAGAATAGTCAGAACAAAAAAAACATGGAAGAAGTCAATGTTAGTAGAGCATCTTTTTCCAAAGCAATGTACTCACAACAATTAGAAACTGAAGCGGACGAAGAAGGAATTGAAATTTTTCTTCGAAGTAAATATGATCCAAAAGCGGTACTCAATACATTTAATATTTTGCATTATTCTTACTTACCTTTTGAGAATGAAGTGTTTGATACTGCTTTTTTTCAAGATGAGTATTTTATTTTTCCTAGACAATTTTGGAGACATTACTTGAATGAGATTTCTCCAATGAAAGAAGATTCAGAAGAAGCTAAGAAATCTTCGCATCCATCCAGTAGTGTTCGTTTGGAAAAACTAAAAGAACGAGTTTCAAATTCTCCAACTAATGGTAAAAAGGAATTTATACTCCCCAAAAAAGATTTTTTCGAGATTCAAAAAAGAGCGCGATATCATATTCCATTTTTAAATCTTTATAATGAAAATTTTCCCGAAGCGATTTATACTAGTTACTTGGTTTTAAAATATTACCCGAATGATTACGAGATAAGAAAAGTTATCGGAAAGGCTTTGTACATGGAACTCAAATATCAATTGGAAGAAAAAGATCGATCAAATGATTATAAAGAAAACAATAGTGAAATAGAAGGAGAATCACAGCAGGTATATCATTTTTTAAATCTATTGACAAAATCGGAATTGGTCATCTTGGCTATGAAATATAATTGGAACTTGCATCTAGAAAACAAAGAGGATCAAGAAACTATCTTTTTGTTAGAGGATCTTTCCAAAAAATTTGCTAAGCAATTTGATAGTTTAGAATATTATTTTTCGGCGAAGCCTCCAACTCCTGAAAGTGAAGTTGATTCTACTACAAGCGAAACGTCAGCATATTGGTCTTATGCGTTCGTCAATGAAATGCAAAATGAAGATTTCAAAAAGAATTATGACAAAGGCATGGCTGCTTATAAAAAAGAAAAAGCAAGGGAGGAATATTACGAATCAAACGAAGGGCAAAAAGAAATAGTTGATAGATTAAAAAAAGAAAGGGAATCAGGCAAAAGCATTGGAATAAAAAAAATAGCTGTCGTCAATCCTTTTTATATTTCTTTGGATGCTCGTAAGGATGAAACGGTTCAATTGGTTCGTTCAGAAGAAAAACAAAACTATTTTTCTAACTCCATTTTAAAAATAGCCAAACAATCTGAGATAGAAATCGACTTACTCGATGTGACCAAATTGTCACCGAACGAATCAGAAAAATTTAATGATATCGCTGAATTGAATCATTATTTCAATCAACAAATGAATCATTATGATTTTTCACTCTCACCTAGTTTCAATCAAAATAAAGCAAATGCCATTGCAGAAAAATATGGTACAGACTATTTTTTATGGACAGGAGTAATCTCTCTACGTGAAAAAAATAAAGGTTGGGGATTAGTCGCACTATCAGCCTTATTTATTTACCCTTTGCCTTTAGTCTTACCATATGCCATAACTCCAAAATATGATATGATGTATTACGCTATTTTATTTGATGTAAAAACAGGTCAACGGAGTATCTTAAAAATGGATTATTTTGATAAACGAGATAGTAAAGGAATGCTGAATGCCCACATCTATGATGTCTTTTATCAAATTAGTAGTGATTAGTTTTTTGTTCGTTAGACGTTTTAGGGGTGCCCATTTTTTTTAACTCTAAATTCTAATTATGATCCTTTCTACTTTAAGAATTAGAAATTTCCCTGAAGAGGAAGCTGACCAGTTTCCTTGGACACTTCCCATTATTAAAAACTTAGAAGAACTAATATTTGAAAAAAACATTAGCTTTTTCGTAGGAGAAAATGGAAGTGGTAAATCAACTATTCTTGAAGCAATTGCAGCCTATACCGAAGTTCCATTGGCAGGGAGTTTTCGATTAGAGGACGATGAGTCTTTAGCTGCGGCAAATGATTTAGCTAATTATCTGAGCATTCGATATGCGGAAAAAACACGGCAAGGATTTTTTGTTCGAGCGGAAGACTTTATTGGTTTTTCAAGAAATATAAAAACCCAAATTAGAGAACTTGATCAGGAGATCAAAGAAGTAAAAGAAAGTTTTACAGGAGGAGATATTAATTTGACGTTGGGTACAATTGAGGGAGAAAAAAATCAACTGATAAAAAGATATTCTCACGACTTAGAAGCGATGTCTCATGGAGAAGGATTTATGAAATTTTTCACATCGAGAATTACGGGAAAAGGGCTTTACCTAATTGATGAGCCTGAAGCAGCACTTTCTCCTACTCGACAATTAAGTTTACTTTCCTTAATTATCGAAAAAGTAAAACAGACTGGTTCGCATTTTATCATTGCGACACACTCACCGATAATTATGTCTTTGCCTGAATCTGAAGTTTTTTATTTTCAAGATGGAAAAATTTCCAAAGTCAATTACAAAGAAACGGAACATTATCTCTTGACAAAATCAATATTGGATAATCCAGAAAATGTAATGAAGGAACTGTAATCTTTTTAGTTAAAATATAATCACTTTTTCACTCAGTATTTCTTCTGAATTAGAAATCATCACGATGTAATTCCCTTTTTCAAAATTCGATAAATCTATTTGATGTTGATAACTTGTTTGATTTATTTTTTTTGAAAAAATCTCTTGCCCTAAAATCGTAAAAACCTGAATTGTTGTTTCCGAATTGGCTAGTACGTTCGCTTGAATGGTAAACATTCCTGAAGTTGGATTTGGAAAAACCATCATTGCTTCCTCCCAATCTTCTAGTGGACAATCTGCTCCTCCAACATATCTATAATCGGCTCGATAATATGGAACGTCATGTCCTCTTACCTCTGATTTTAATTGGCCATTACAATAGTATTCATAAGTATTGTAATATCTCATTACTGCATTTTCATAATTTTGACGATATTCTTCCTTTAATATTATTTGATCTTCTAAATTATAATGGTAATCAAAACTATCATTACGAGTTCGATAAAACATTTTCTCTTCTGAGGTATTTATCATCTCATATTGTTGAAATGTTTCTATCTCATTTCGTGAAGTATAAGTATACAATTGCAAAGTAGAATCAATCGAATTATTACGATATGATTCTACAAAATATCTGATTGTTTCACCCTCATCATTTGTTTCGGTCTCAGTTATATGTTCGACTTCCCATTGATTTGTATTATCATTAAATCCCATGAATGTGATAATCATTAATTTCCCATCATTGAAATATTCATAAATATATCGGTCTCTCGGAGTAATCGATTCTAAACTTAAATCCCATCTATAAAAATCACTTTGTAACAATTGGCAATCATCGGTATATTCCATTTTCCATTCACGTCCATAGAGAACGGAACCGTCTACTTTATATTCAAAATTGGAACTTTCTGTTAAACAACCTTGATCATTAAAAATACTATCTGTTTGATTTCTTAAATTAAAATTTCCAGCCTCATCTTGCCAATACGTCTTTAACGATCTCCGATTTTCAATGTCATCTATTTCAAAAACATATTTAGAAATATTTTTCTTATCATTATAAGAAGAAGTATAGGTTGTCAATTTTTCTACTTTATGACCATTAGTATCATAGCTAAATTGATTGAAATTATTTTGCCAATCGTTAGGGCCAAAATGTAAATTATTAGTTTCAATTAATCTCCCCGCTCCATCATATTTTGATATTGATTTTAAGTTATTGGTAGGTTGATAATCTGAATATCTTGAATCTCGATACGCATAAAATGACTCTCTCCCTTCTTCATCATAAGTCCAATCTTCGAAGGAATGATAAGCCCACTTTCCTTCTTCAACATTCCATTGAGCATAGGCGATTTGTCCAATTTTATTTTGAGAAAAAAGGTTATTGGAGTACAATAATGTGAAGAAAAATAATGGTAGAAATAATTTCATATTTTTTGCTTTTGAAAAAACTTTAAACGCTATTTTCAAATTGAAGTAAAACGAAGATACAAAAAACCTAACCTTCCTTTTCCAATTCGATTATTTATAAAACCTCGCCTGCTTAATATAAATCTTTCGTTCACTCACAGTCGAGTCCACCTTAAATTCAATGTCCAAACCAAAATCTTGCTCCGTACAATCACAATCATGTGGAACATTTTCATAAAAATGCTTCTTCAAAGCTTTGGCGTAAGTTCCTAATTCCATTAGTTCAACATCCGTCATCACCGTCGCTCCATTTAATGCTGGAATATTGGAAAAAGTCAAATACTCAATCATAAATTCTTGACCAGGAATTACTGACCACGTGAATAAAATTAATTGATCATTTAAAATTCCTGGCTCTGGAAAAACGATACTGAATTCTTTATACTGAACATTGATGATAAAACCCGGATTGGAATTATATAAATTCTTTGTAATCAAAACACCATTCGCATCTTCGTTCGGAAAAGAACGATGTACTAAAATCCCCATCGCACATGACGTGTGCACAATGTTATAATAACCACGTTCTTCGAAGGCTCGCCAATTCCACAAACTTGCCCAAACTTTTTTTATCGCTCGATCAATCGTTTTAGTTGGATGATCTCTTTTAGCAGAATACGAGCTATACAAACCTGCTCCTGAAAACGATTCTAAATCTTCCGCATTGGTTGAAGATCTAAATCGGTAGGAATAAAAATCTTGAAAGTCATTAATTCTATCTTTTACCAAATCCAATAAGCCAGGATCTAGTGGATGCGCTTTAATTTGATCTTGCAAATCTTCCAACATTGCTTTTCGAATTGCTGGTGAATTAATAAAATCTTCATTGACTAACATTTGATTAATGACAATGTCGAGTCCTGAATCTTTGAGGTGTTTATCATAATAATAAAATGGAATAGCAAAGGCATCTTCAGGAGTAGGAATTGGATTTCCATCAATCGAAACATTCAATATCTCTGCAAAATTACTTGCCTTCCCTCCCACCACATCCAAGGATGTATAATCGGCTTCATGCAAATTAACCAAACCTTGCACCGACAAATCAGGAAATAGTTTAATCGTATCATGTGGCTCATGGGTCGACCAAAAAGCAGTTGCTTCAGCCAAAGTAGCTGATCGAATTTCGAAAGAATCAGATCGCACATTTAGATAAACCAACTCTCCCAAAAAAGAATTCATCTGATCATTTTCCCAACCATCTCGTAAGGCCATATTTGGGGTATTTCGATTATGACTCAAAACATTGATATGACTCAAAGGGGTTTGAAATTCTGTCGTGATAATTCCAGCGACGACAGAAACATCATTTGGAATTCCATTTAACAAAACAATATCATGACGTCCCAAATACGTATTTTCCAAATCATCCAATTCTACTTTATTCAAATATCCATAATTCTCCGCAAGGTTAAGTGCCTGATAATTTTGGCCATCGTATAATTCTTCAGGAGTAATTATTGGAACATCACAAAGATTAAACTCAGGTCGATTGGCAAGCAAAAACAATTTGCCTTCGAGATAGGAAGTGGCAATTATTTTATCATAAATTAATTTTATTTGCTCACAAGACATTTCATTTGCTGAAACCAAATGCAAAATATATTTGTCCAAACTTTTATAATAATTCAAATTGGACATGTACAAATAGCGATCGTCATTTTCCTGGTATTGAGTTTGATTAAATATGGCGTGTCCTTTTGAATACTCCAATATTTTTTGAGCAAAATTAAAATGCAACGGGTATCGTTTCGTATTGATATAATACATCAATTCATCCTCGGTATTGTAAATCAATTTTACAGCGTCCACTCCCCCATCATTACTTCTCGCAGGACTACTACTAATCAAATCAAATGCAATCGGATCAATCAACTCATTAAAATAATGAAGCTCATCATTTTCTTTTTTGAGTAAACTGATATTGAGAAAAGTATCTCTACCTGATAGACTAATCGCTCGTTGATGATACCCCTCCTTTGTCAAAATCAAAGTATCTGGTTTTGTCATCACAGTCGACCGATGCCAAATAGCTTCTCGATCTGCAATCATCGTATATTCTCCATTTGAAAAAACTTTAAAACTTTGCACCTCATCAACGGTCGAAATTCGCAGTAAATAAATCCCAATTGGCAAATCAGGAAAAAGATAACTTCCACTATTTCCCAAATCAGATTCACGCAAAACTTCTCGTCCATCAATAGAATACATTTCTAAACCAATGGCAAAACCTCCATCCCAAATCAAGGAGTTATTAAAAAACCGATAACTATTGATTGGATTGATGATGCTATCTACTTCTGTATTTTTTATGATAAAATCTCCGAAGGAATTCGAGATTTGTTCGAGAGGAGAATTCAGCAATTCAACTTTCACACCTACAAGCGCACTTCGATTTGCGACATCTTGCACATGCCCATTGTAGATGGCTTGCCCATTTAGGAAAATGGGAAAAAGAAAAATTAAAAAAATTTTTACAATTAAGTTTTTCATAAGCTATATCAACCATTGGTATACTTTTAAAGACTTAAAAATAGGCAAAAAGGTTGGGTGATTCTTGGGAATATCCAATCTCGAAGTTTGACGATACTTCGCATGGAAGAATACATGGAGTATCGTCAAACTTCGAGATTCCTTCTTGGATATTCGATATTCGATATTCCCATTGGGTCACCTTTTTCAAATTTAATATTAAACATATATATGAATATAAAATTCCTTATCCCCTGAGGAATTCCATTTGGGAATAAAACCGTAAACAATCTAAATTAAAACCCTCTATGTTTTCTATTTACACCGGAGCTTGGACCTTCGATGAAGCTGCACATTTATTGCGGCGAACCATCTTTGGCCCAACAAAAGCTCGAATCCAACAAGCCGTAGATGATGGTCTTGATGCAACCATCACAACTCTTTTTTCCTCCCCTTCCCCAATTGATCCACCAATTTATTTTGATTTTGAAAATGACCCACTTGCTGGCAATGGTGAGACTTGGGTTGATATACCTTTTGATGAAGATATTGATGATCTTCCATCTGCTAGGGCAAAATCACTTTCAGCTTGGTGGTACAAACAGATGAATCAAAATGATCAAACCATCACCGAGAAATT
>CAJQQY010000373.1 GCA_905480595.1 uncultured Saprospiraceae bacterium
CCATAGGTGCTAATAAAGATACTATACTTGCCGATTTCTATACTTGGCGTTACAATATTATTATATCCACTTTCGTGCTTTCTATTATAATTTTGATAGTGATTTTGGGCTACATGCAGCGGCAGGCTAGTGAGCTTAAACGAATTACTGCAACTATGACTCGCTTTCCAGAAGCTATTAGTCTAGGTGAATTACCCACCCACCGCAATGATGAAATAGGACAGTTAGCTAATCGGTTTAAGGAAATGGCTATATCTATTGATAATAATATGCTTATGCTTAAGCAGGCTAAAGAAGAAGTGGAACAGGCTGTAAAAGAAAAAGAAATTTTTCTGGAGGATATGGGGCATGAAATTCGAAATCCTATTCATTCTATTATTGGAATGACTCATCTACTCGAAAAAAATAATCCTAGCCGGCATCAGAAAGCATTTATCGAAGCTCTTAAATTTAATTCTAGCAATTTACTTTTATTAGTAAATGATATTCTTGATTATAACAAATTAAATAGTGGTGATTTAAAAGCTAATCCAGAGTGGTTTAATTTAGATACTCTTCTACAAAAAATATCAAATAGCCAGCAGTTTAGTGCCTTAACCAAAAATATTGCCCTATCTATAAGTATGGAAACAAGACTAAGTCGCTTTTCCATTTTCACAGATCCTATTAGGCTTACTCAGGTTATTAATAATCTGGTGATCAATGCACTCAAGTTTACACCTGAAAATGGTACAGTCCAAATTCATGCGAAAATTTTGAATATGCAAAAAAACAAAGCAATGTTGCAACTATCAGTACAGGATACTGGGATCGGAATTGCACAAGATAAGGTGGATAAGATAGTAGAGCGATATTATTCACATAAAGCACAACATGGTAGTTTTATTACTGAAGGATCAGGACTTGGGTTACCTATTGTGATGCAAATGTTAAGACTACTTGATAGTCGATTATTAATTAATTCTACTCAAGGCGAAGGTTCTCGTTTTTATTTTAATTTGGAGGTGCCTGTGAAAATGACATTGACAGGAGAAACTTCCGTGTCTGATCATTTACCACAGGAGTTATTGTTTAGCGCCAATGTTTTAGTAATAGAAGATGATGAATTAATCTTGATGTTGTATGAAAACTTATTCAAAGATAGGGTGTCATCTTTTACGAAAATTAAAACGATAAGAGATTTAGTAGGAATTCAAGAGCGTTCAATTGACATACTCATTTCGGATTTGCATTTTGGACAAAAGGTTATTACCGATAAAACTATTAACCTCAGTAAAGTAATGCGAGATGATAATAGTCTACTATTTGTAATTTCAGGAATAGATGCTAGTTCAAATGAAATAATAAATTCATCTTACTATAAAGCACAATTTAGAAAGCCCATAGATCCACCACAGTTGCTAGAGTCTGTTAGCTTGGCTTTTGCTGCTAATCAATTTGGTACACCCAATGTCGCTCCTCTTTGGGAAGATTACGATCATGAAGAACCTAAATTTCGTAGAGCGTTGAATCTATTAATTGAAGAGTGGGAAAAAATGATAGTCTCATTAGAAAATGTAATAGAAAAACAGGACATGCCTGAATATACTGCAATTCGTCATAAACTCATCACATCCGTTAGACGATTGAAGTTATCCAAATTTGAGATGCTACTAGATTTACCCTTGGGAAAAGATGCAGGCTTATTATCAGCCAATTTTAAGGATAAGGTGATATTACAGATGAGGTTTTATATCTGGTGGTTAAAGTTTAGACTTTAAAAGGCGCAAGGGTCAAGTCAAGTAATCTTTTTCATCAACTCTTCCTTATATTTTGATCCTATTGGCAATTTCATTTGATTAATTGATAGCTCATCAGTTGAGATATAATCTATTCTGTGCATATTCACTATATAAGAACGATGGATACGAATAAAGTTAGAAGGTAGCTTAGTAATTAAATCTTTTAGCGAAAGTAAGGACGTAATACGTTTTTCCTGTAAATTGAAAAACACGTAATTAGATTCAGATTTAATATAGAATATATCCGCAAAATATATTTGAACTAGTTTGTTCCCATCTTTTACAAATATGGACTTAGCAGACTGCTCCTCTTCGGGAGAGTTTTTCCTAGAAGTCAAGACCCTTTCCACAGCTCGATAAAATTGGTCAAATGAAATGGGCTTTACAATATAATCTATGATATCTGGATAGTTATATGATTCAATAGCGAAGTCTTTTTCAGATGTAATCATGACTACCGGAGTATCGTCAGGTTTTCTGTCTAGTAGGAACTTGCCATTCATATCTGGCAAATTATAATCCAAGAACAAAATGTCAAATGATTGGGAAGCCAAGAGGTTCAAACCATCTAGTGCATTACCTGCCGCTAGACAAAAGTCAATTTGGCTAACTTTTGAGCAAAAATGCTGAATGAGATCGCAGATTAACGGATCATCATCAATAACTAGACACGATATTTTCATAGATGATTGATTTCATTTTGATACAAAACTAAGGAATTACTTTTATCAATTTATATCGAGGTTTGACATATTAATATGCCCTTTTTACATATTAATCAAATTTCGATAAAATAAATGCCATAATTTACAATTAAACGCATCCAAAAATCCTTCCTCCTTCATTTTTACTATAAAAATATTTTTCACAAATGATTATTAAACGATTATTAATAAAGTATAAACAATTGTTTGCAGGCATGGCTATTATGGCTTGTATTTTTTCAGCTGGAACTTTGTCAGATATAACAGAGTCTAGCAAGCAGTCTATCAACCAACCAACTACCAATCAATTTAGCTTCTTTAGTAATGAAACTTCAGCTAAAGCTAAAGATCCTAGTGATTTCTACAATACTCCTTATACAGAGGAATTATTACCTTATCCTGACTTGCAAAAGGGTGATGAAACACCGCTAGATTTATGGCGATATGCTGGCAAAGGAAAATCTTCATTCGGTACCCCTTCATTACCTATGACTTTCGAAGAATGGGTTAAAATGAACAAAGAACGTAAACCCAAACTAATGAAAAGGGTAGATGAATATATGGCATCACGATATGATTTTAGTGGAAAAATCATTGATGGACATATGATGTCTGGTAAGCGTAAACCAGTTATGGCAGGCCCCATAGCACGATTAGATAAAAGTATCAACAGTTTTGAAGATTTAGCAAAATTATCTCCTGAAGATATTCGAAAAAAAGATATTTTTCCATATAAACCATTAGCGCATCCTATTCACACTACAGCGCACATGGTTTTTCCTGACGAATGGAATGCAGTACATCCGCAACACGTTCGAATGGATATGGATCACGATTTTCCAGATAAATATCTACCTGAATTTCCGGCTCCAATGTTCTTGACTACTCATAAAGAGTTAGGGGATGTTACTCAAGGAAAAGAAGTGACCTTCGATAACTATTTTGACATCTTTAATGGTTTGATAACGGCAGAGCAAATGGAAGGCTTGAAAGAGCTGCTTCGTCCAACACCTACTACTTGGTTTAACCAAACCTCTCATCGTATTTCTGAGATGGAATCGACGGGAGTAGCTTGCTTTGATTGTCATGTTAATGGACACACCAATGGTGCATTCGAACTAGCACCTGATGCTCAGCCTAATTTGGCAAGGTTACGAGTTGAAACACCTTCTATGCGAGGAAATTATAATTTCATGCAATTATCCTCTAAACGATCTGTGAGAAGCATGGATCACTTTGCAGAAATTGAAGAATACTTTGACGGAGATCCTGGGATGATGCAAGCTATCGGGCCAAGAGGACACCAACGGACGGTTTCAAATCGTATGGGTGATTTTAATGCGATCTTAGATTTTCCTCCAGCGCCAAAATTAGGGCCATTAGGAAAGTTACTTGCTTCAAAAGCCACAGAACAGGAATTACGAGGTGAAGAATTATTCTGGGGTAAAGCTCAATGTGGTAGCTGTCATGGAGGCCCTGCTTTTACGGATGATTATATGCATGACCTTCAAGTTGAACGCTTTTATGTTGGACGTCCAGAAGGTCCTATTAAAACGTTTTCATTAAGAGGAATTAAAGACTCTCCTCCTTATTTACATGATGGAAGATGCCCAACTTTGGCGGATGCAGTTGAGTTCTTTAATATTATTCTCGAATTAGAATTAAGTAAACAGGAGAAGGATGATTTGGAAGCCTTCATGCTTTGCTTATAATATAAAAATATGTTTAAAGAGATCATTTCAATAATGAATGATCTCTTTAAACAAACCTTACAAATTTAAACAAACATTACAATCGAAATCTTAAAATTTTTATCCTATGGAACTATTAATAAACAGTTTGCCTAACAAAAAAAGGCTATTAGCTATAAGCATTGGTATTTGCTACTTATGGTTTGGTGCATTGAAATTTTTCCCAGGACTAAGTCCTGCTGATATGCTTGCTAAACAGACTATAGATATGCTGACTTTCGGGTTAATACCTTCAAATGTAAGTATCATTTTGCTTGCTATCTTAGAGGTAGGTATTGGTCTTGGGTTAATTCTAAATATAAAAATTCAAAAGATAATTATATTTACTTTGGCACATATGGCTTGTACATTTTTGCCGCTAATTTTATTTCCAGATCTTTCTTTCAACGAATCTTTCTTTACTCTTACTTTGGTAGGACAGTACATTATGAAAAATCTGATTATTATTACTGCTTTATTGATCTTATATCCGACTAATCCTAATAAGCGTATTAAGTCCATGTCTTAAGGATTTTAATGTGATCTAAGCATGGCTTTAGTTTATCTAATTTGTGCTTAGATCATTATATTTACTTTGTGACTATCTTTATTACAAATAAATAGATGAACTTGTCAAAGTTGCTTAGAAAAACTTTATAAGAAAAAAACCCCACATGAATTTCATCATGCGGGGTTTTTTCTTATTTTATAACAATACATTCACATTGATTTATTCATAGTCTTGGATGCTCATTAAATAAGCAATAAGTTCTCCTTTTCTACCTTTAATTTCTGTTTCGTCCATGCCTTCTTGCTTATATACTTCTCCCCAAACAGGCATTTCTCGAGGACCATGTGCTTTGACTAAATTTCGTCCATCAATATATCGAGCAATTTTTTCAATTGGGAACGTAGTTACTTTTCTTCGCTTATTAATTCTCGTTAGATCTTTAGCTTTAGTTTCTAAAGTGTCTACCGTTGCAGCAACACCATCCATACCGTGGCAGCTTTTACATTGTTTCTCAAAAATTAATTTTCCTCTTTCTGCTTGTTTAGCTCTGGAACCTTCAGGTGGGCCGAAGTCACAACTAGTGTTCATTTGAATTAAAAAACCAAATAATAAAATTAAAGGAATCCAGAATGTTTTAGGTCTTGAAGTGATTTTCATTTTGTTGAATGTTTTAGGTGATTGAAAAGGGAATCGTAATAGTTTAAATTTTTATAATTTTACTACGATTTAAATTGCACTTTAAAATTACAGAAAGAGGTAATATTTGATAGTGATAAAAGTCACTACTTGAAGGTGATATTAATTAGTTTCCAATTTTAAGGTTTTCAAGGACTAGTGACAATAATCACCATTTTAAGGAAATGAAAATCATCAAATAAAATCTGGAATACTAGTTAATTTGAACTTCAAAATAATTTTTATCACCTTTTAAATACCTTCTTAAAATGGATTTTAATTTAAAACAATACAATATTGACGTCAAAGAAATTCACCGAAATAGTAGTGTACCAGTATTATATGAAATAGGTCTACGATATGAAAAAGGTACAGCTATCTCAGACGTAGGAGCATTGTTAGTTTACTCTGGAGAGAAGACAGGAAGAAGTCCGAAAGATAAACGAATCGTAAGAAATGAAGCTTCCGAAAATAATATTGATTGGGGGGATATTAATATCGAACTAGATGAACATGTATTTATGATTAATCATGAGCGTGCGATTGACTTCCTTAATACCAGAGAGCGGTTATTTGTAGTGGACGCTTTTGCAGGTTGGGATAAGAAGTATCGGCTTAAAGTTCGGATCATTTGTACGAGAGCATATCATGCACTTTTTATGCAAAACATGTTGATCATGCCTAGCGAAGAAGAACTCGCTAACTTTGGAGAACCTGATTATGTCATATTCAATGGAGGTGGATTCCCTGCCAATCGATACACTTCTAAAATGACTTCAAAGACAAGTGTTGATCTTAGTTTGGAGAAAAAGGAAGTAGTGATTCTAGGAACTGAATATGCTGGAGAAATGAAAAAAGGAATTTTCTCTATCATGAATTATTTGATGCCTTTGGAAAATGTATTACCAATGCATTGCTCTGCAAATGTAGGGGAGAAAGGAGATGTTTCTGTTTTGTTTGGATTATCAGGTACTGGTAAAACGACCTTGAGTGCCGATCCAAAACGAAAACTGATTGGTGATGATGAACATTGTTGGACAGACGATGGTGTATTCAATATTGAAGGAGGTTGTTATGCCAAAGCAATTGATTTATCGGCGGAGAATGAGCCTGATATTTATAATGCGATTCGATATGGGACTGTATTGGAAAATGTTGTGTACGATCCAAAAACGCGAAAAGTAGATTACACAGATACTTCCATCACTCAAAATACTCGAGCGTCTTATCCTATCCATTATATTGATAATGTTCAGATTCCATGTGTGGCAGGAAATGCCAATAATGTGATCTTTTTGACTTGTGATGCATTTGGAGTTTTACCTCCAGTAAGTCAATTAACTCCTGAACAAGCAAGTTATCATTTTATCTCTGGTTATACCGCTAAAGTTGCTGGAACAGAAATGGGCGTAACAGAACCAGAAGCAACTTTTAGTGCGTGCTTTGGTGCAGCATTTATGATGTGGCATCCAAACAAATATGCAGAGTTGTTGGCTGAAAAAATTAAAAAACATAATGCCAAAGCTTGGTTAGTCAATACTGGCTGGACAGGTGGTGCTCATGGAGTAGGTTCTAGAATAAAATTAAAATACACTAGAGCAATTATTGATGCGATCCAAAACGGTGATTTTGATAATGTAGATATGATTCAAGATGCTGAGTTTGGATTTCAAATTCCAGTAAGTTGCCCAGGTGTTCCTTCAGAAATTTTAGTTCCGAAAAATACTTGGGAGGACAAAGAAGGTTATGAGCAAACAAAAGGAAAATTGATTGGATTATTTCAAGGCAATTTCAAATCTTTTGAGTCAGAAGTTGTAGACAAAATAGTTGCAGCAGGACCTAAAACGAAATTATCTGTCTAAATGTAAAATCTAATTTATAGCAAACAAAATATTGATTGTAGAGTTTTAAAGGCTCGCCTGAGAGATTAGGTGGGCTTTTTTGTTTTCTTCAAACCATTGATTTTTATTACCAGGATAATTGATTTTTATCATCTATTAAATCTTGTATTCTAATTATTTTGAAGAAAATGGAAAAGTGTTTTTTTATTTAAAAAATCAAAACATGGTAAAAACGAAACAGAAATCCGCTCAACTTTTTTCTCAAACACAATCATGTGTAGATGCAATAATTGAAAGAGTAGGAAAAAAAATAGTATTAGGTCTTCCGCTTGGTGCTGGTAAGCCAAATCATTTTGTTAATGCAATTTATGATCGAGCTAAACAAGATGGAGAAATTGATTTAACAATTTTGACTGCGTTAACTTTAGAAAAACCTAGTGGGAATAGTTTATTGGAGAAAAGGTTTATGGAACCCTTCGCAGATCGAGTGTTCGAAGACTATCCTGATTTATTCTACGAAATTGATCGAACTAAAAATCAACTTCCTTCGAATATTAAGGTCATTGAATTTTATTTCCCCGCTGGAAAATTTAGTCATAATTTACAAGCGCAAAGAAATTATATAAGTTGTAATTATACACATGTGGTGAGAGATATGATGGATCGAGACCCTAATGTCATTGCCCAAATGGTTAATATTTCTTTGGACAAAAAACGAGTGAGCTTGAGTTGTAATGCAGATGTTACTACCGATATCATGGAAGAAAATAAAGATGGAAAAATGATATTCGTTGGTCAAGTCAATCGAAATTTGCCATACATGTTTGGGGATGCTGATATACCAATTGAATCATTTGACTACATCATTGATAATCCAGAGGATAGTTTCAAAGTTTTTGGCCCACCTAAGATGTCTGTCTCTGATGCTGATTATATGATTGGATTATTAGGAAGTACTTTGGTCAGAGACGATGGAGAATTGCAAGTAGGGATTGGATCATTGGGAGATGCTTTGGTTTATGCTTTGAAAATGAGACATGAGGGAAATCATCTATATGAGGGCATCTTAAAAGATTTTAAAATAGATAAAAAGTTTGAAAAAATTATTGATAGAGTAGGAGGCACGGGAGTTTTTGAATATGGTCTTTTTGGAGCGACTGAAATGTTAGTGGATAGTTTTATGTTTTTGGTGGACAGCGGAATTATGAAACGGAAAGTTTACGATCATATTATTCTTCAAAGACTGATCAACGAGGGATTTATTGTGGAAGATCAAATTACACCTGAAACGCTTTATTTGTTGTTGAGTCGTAGGGCTATTTCTGCTCAATTGACCAAAAAAGATTTTGACTTCTTACAGCACTTTGGGATTTTTAAAGAAAAATTAAAATACGAAAATGGTAAAATTATTTTCCAAGATAATTCGAGTGTTGAAGCAGATTTGAATAAGGATGATTGTTCTGAGAAAATAGCTTCAAGGTGTATTGGGGATCATTTGAAAAATGGAGCAATTATTCATGGAGGATTTTTCTTAGGTCCAACTAAATTCTATCAATGGCTTCGAGGAATGCCAGAACGGAAGCGACGACAAATTCATATGAAGAGTGTTCGTAAAATCAACCAACTTTATGGACATGAAGAGATAGATCGTTTGCATAGAAAAAATGCTCGTTTTATAAATACTTGTTTGATGATGACGTTGAGTGGGGCTGCTGTTTCCGATGGATTAGAAGATGGGACTGTGATTAGTGGAGTAGGAGGACAATATAATTTTGTGGATATGGCGCACGCCTTACCTGATGGTCATTCTATTTTACAACTTCGATCTACTCGTTCTTCAGGCGGAAAAACTCAATCAAATATTGTTTGGAATTATGGACATACAACTATTCCTCGACACCTTCGAGACATCGTGATTACGGAATATGGAATTGCATTTATTCGAGGAAAAACGGATGAGGAAATTATTAAGGATTTGATTCAAATTGCAGATTCACGTTTCCAAGATGAATTGGTAGCCAAAGCGAAATCTTTTGGTAAACTTTCATCTGATTATGAAGTTCCAGCAATGTTTAAAAATAATTTTCCAAAAACAATTCAAGAGCAACTAGCAGTTTATAAAAAGGAAGGATTATTCCCTGTTTTTCCTTTTGGGACTGATTTTACCCAAGAAGAACAAGTAATCGGGAAAGCTTTAAAATCATTAAAGAAAAAGACAAGCACGACTTCGGGGAAATTGATGACCATTTTAAAAGGATTGACAAGTTTTGGAACACCTGAAAAAACGCTTCCATATTTGGAACGAATGCAACTTAAAAATCCGAAAACTTTTGAAGAAAAATTGTATCGAAAGTTGTTGGTAAGTGAGTTGAAGGAAATTATTTCTTAAAAAAAAAGAGCAATTCTAAATTTAGAATTGCTCTTTTTTTACATTAAAAATCGAATCGATTTAATTTATTGTTTAACAATTTTTTGCGAGATCACATCATCTCCCAAATCAATTCTTAAATAATAAACACCAACAGGAATACTTTTGATATTTAATGTAATTGTGTTGTTATTTGATGCTGTCTCGTCTAACACTAATTGACCATTCAGATTAAACAACCCTACATTTCTTATCTCACTAGTACCTTCTTTTAGTTGAATATTTACTTGGTCATGAGCAGGGTTTGGAGAAATAACTACTTTATCATTTTCTAATTCTGTGGTTGAAGTCGGAGGATCTCCTTCGCCAAGATAGAATCTATACACATTCAAATCTTCCACTAACGAAAGTGAATATCCATTGTAAAAATATATATAGTCGTCAATAATAAATGAAGAAGGTGCCCATCGTGAAGAACCAGGATGAGGAGGTCTGCCATTCCATTTATCTTCTACAGGATCATATTCCCAAAACTCTCCAAAAGGC
>CAJQQY010000374.1 GCA_905480595.1 uncultured Saprospiraceae bacterium
ATTTCCATCAGGATCTCCATTTACAGTTCCATCTGTAGTAATTCCTCCTATCAATAAAATTCCACAAACATGAGGAGCAGCCATTGATGTTCCACTCAAAGTTGCATAACCACCATTTTTATAGGTAGATAAAATACTAGAACCTGGTGCACAATAGTCAACTGGAGGATTTCCATAATTAGAAAAACTTGACCAGTTGTCACTTGATGTCATTGATGACACCGTATAAATATTATTTCCATTTGCTCTTGCTGGAGAACTGTTGTTAGCATTTTGAGATTCGTTTCCTGCTGCCAATGCAAAAGGACAAGATGACGATGCAGAAATAACTGCATTATCCAATGCTGTAGAAATTCCACCACCTAAACTCATGTTGGCAGCGTCTCCGCTATTTGCATTTGCTGCTACATAATCAACACCTGCAATAACTCCAGAGTTAGATCCACTTCCTCTTCGATTTAATACTCTTACTGACACAACTTCAGCACCTGCAGCAACACCTATTACTCCAATATTATTATCAATGGCTGCAACAGTCCCGGCTACGTGAGTACCATGTCCATTTTGGTCATCAGGAGTAGTATAACCTCCTAAGAATGTTGCACTATTAGCTACATCAACATTTAAGTCTTCGTGATCCAAATCAATTCCTGAATCAATAATCCATGCTTTACCTGCATTAGTTCCATCGATTGCACCGCCTACTCGAGTAACTCCCCATGGTGTAGTTTGTGGATCACTTCCACCACCACCGCCTCCGCCACCTGGAGGGCCGCCCATAGAAACACTAAGGATTTGGTCTTGCTCAATATAATCTATTCGATCATCTTGTCTTAAAGTTTGTAATTCATCATTAGTCAATTCTAATGCGATTCCTTTGATAGTCTTTACATAAGACTGTTTAATTGTTTTGCCTACAAATCCTTTTTCTTTCATCATCACTTTGGAGTCATTCTCCAATTTAGTTTTTTGCATTTTGTAGTTTTCTTTGTTGATAGCTGCTCTTCCTAATAAAGAAGGAAAGGCGTCTTCTTTATAGATAACAATATAGCTACCTTCTATAGGTTGGCCTTCGCTATACGTAATAACGTGAGCAAGATCTTCCTCTTGAATTTCAGAATTCGGAGTTGTACTTTCCTTCGTACAGCTGTAAAGTACAAAGGCACAAATAGCAGTTGCGAATAGTGTTTTGATGGTAAAATTCTTCATAAAATTTAAAGTGTTTTGTCGGTTAATAAATAGTTTGAGTTATAGAGAGTAGAATAATAATATAGAATAATCATACTTACCAATGGGGTAAGCGAGGATTTAGACTAAATGAAATTTCTGATTGGTTGGGGAAAATGATATTGAAAGTTTTACTAATCCTTCGGTTTGTTTTTTGTTATAAAAGATAGGGTGTTTTATTTTAAATTTGTCATTTAGGTGAGTTTGTAAACATTTATTTTGAAAAAAAATATTTTTTGAATAAATATTCTTCAGTTTTGATTTTTATCAATTAAAAATATAGAAGCGTGAGAAATTTTAGGTTTTGCAAACTTTGATCTTAATCTTATTAAGATAATATATGCCCTAGCCATAGTTTAAGTGGTCAATTAGAAAGTCTTTTTTCTAATAAAATAAAAACAGTTTTATGGATTGATTTTGATTGCTATTTGTTCAGTTTATTATAAAGGGTGGGGGAGTAAGCAGTATCCCCACATTAGTCGCAACTCAGTTTTTCAAACTTGTAAGTGTATTGTTAGGATATTTCCCTGAGAAAAAAATAGGCTTCGGTGGAACGAAGGCAAAAACTGTGATTTCAGATTGGAGTAATCACAGTCGAACTGGAAATTATGTAATCAAAAATGATGACTTAGATTTTGAAGTGGCTTTGCAAAAAGTGGATATTCCCATTTTAGCTATTTCATTTCAAGCAGATACATTTGCAACTTAAAAGGCGGTGGAACACCTTTTAGTAAGTTTGGAATAAATGAAAAAAAAGAAATATCTCCATTTAGAAAATGATGATCCACGGAATAAGAAATTCAGTCATTTTAACTGGGTGAAAAAACCGAAGGAAGTAGTAATGATGATAGAAAAATGGATTATATAAACTGTATTTAATATATAACTTTTGATTTAAAAAACAAGTATTGTGTGTTTTTTATTTTGAATTTTGTTAAAATTTAAAAATAAAAGTTGGTATAATTGTTTTTTTTGTAAAATATACTTTAAATTTATATTATACAAGAGATATAATATTTGAAAATTAACGTTGCTTAGCACTTTTTAATGTTACAGTTTGAACCTCTTACCATTTATTAATTAAATTAAACAGGCTAATCAAACTACACTATGAAAAGATAACTTTTTCACGCGAAATATTAATAGTGTTAAGTTTATTTATATAATTTTTAAAAATTTAAATATGGATCCGCCATACCAGAAATGTGCGAAGGTTTATTTTTTCCTTCGCTTAAAAAACCGACCAAGCCGACTAGTGATAGAATAGCTCGTTTTTTAACCATGGTGTAAAAATAATTGGAGTTAGAATTTATTTTAAAACCAATTTGAATCACATAAAGTAATAACCAAAATATCGAGACTGTTTTTTGAAGTTAGAATTTTTTAAGCTGGCAGTATTATTCTTCACTTGGCTTTCTCAAAAAAAAATATTAATCCTTTAAAAAACCAATCCTCAGAAAACAAACACCTGAAAATATTTTTTGAAATATTCTCAGGTGTTTTTATTTTATAAATGGTTGAAAATTTCTTTCATCTCTGAAATTACCGTTGCTCCTTTTGATTGTAGAATTTCGGCCTTTTTTCCTTTTGCAAATCCTAAAACTTTCATATTAGCTGCAACAGCAGCTTGTACTCCTGATGGACTATCTTCAATAACCAAGGTTTCAGAAGGAGGAAAATTATTTGACTTTGCTGCCGTCAAAAATAAAGTTGGATCAGGTTTCCAAGCATTGACTTGATAGGCACTAAAAATATTATCTTCGAAAAAAGAAAAAAGCTTAACTAATTTTAAATTGAACTCAACTTTGTAAATAGGTGCATTTGAAGCTACACAAAATGGAAGTTTCAGATTTTTAACCACATCATGAATTCCAGGAATCGGTTGGAGATTTTTTTCAAATTCTTCAAAAGTCCTTTTCCGATAAATATCTTCGAAGTTTTCAGGTAACTTTTTCCCCAATCGTTTTTCAATAAAATCAAAAACAAAACTATAACTCGTTCCAGCAAAAGTTTCAATAGCTTCTTGATTGGATAAATCTGCTCCCAAATTTCTAGCTTCCTCAGCTAGGACTCCACAAGAAATTTCTTCCGTATCCACAAGAACTCCATCACAATCGAAAATAATAAATTTTGGTTTCATCTTTTTTTCGCAAAAGTAGTCAATTCAACATTCTGTCAAATTGTTTTTGGTTAAATTTGGTTTTAATTTCTAACCAATAAATATTGACATAATGAAATCACTTTTCTCCTTTTTTGTTTTCTCTTTATTGATTGTTGCCAATTTGCTTGCACAAGATGCAACTTCTGAAAAGTCAAAATCAAATGAACCTTATTATGAAATTCCCGAAGCCCCAGAAAAGTATGATGGAGCGGGAGTTGCTGCTAGAATGATTGATGGTCTAGGATTTCGGTTTCATTGGGCGAGTAAAGATTTGACTGAAAAGGATCTTGCATATAAAGCAAGTGAAACAAGTCGAACGACAATGGAAATAATGAAACATATTTATGGTTTGTCCAAAACTGTATATAATGCAGCTGCTCAAAAGCCTAATATTAGAGGCAATGGATCACAAGAAGAATTTGGATATGAAGAATTGAGAAAGAAGACTTTAGAAAATTTAAAAAATGCCAGCGATTTGTTGAGAGAAGAAGGGGCCAATTTGGAGGATATGAAAGTTGTGTTTCAGAGAGGAGAAAAAAAATCAGAATTTCCATTTTGGAATATGGTTAATGGGCCGATTGAGGATGCGATTTGGCATTCGGGGCAATTGGTGTATAATCGAAGAGCTTCTGGGAATCCATTGGCTCCAGGAGTAAGTGTTTTTAATGGAACAAAAAGAGATTAGAGTTTGATTTATTTTTTTTGAACCATATAAGGCCTATAAGAAGCGGGCTTATATGCCTTATATGGTTCAAATATACGATCGTTGGGATTTTAAATTTTTACCACAAATTTCTTCGAGTTTTCTTTTAATTTTTTAGGTAAACTCTTTGTGATTTCTTCATAAAGCGTATCCAACATTTTCTTTTTGATATAAGATTTATGCACCACCAAACTTACTTCACGAACTGGCCGAGGTTGCTTAAATTGAATTATTCTTTTCTTATCAATTCCTTTTGTGGCTAATTCAGGGAGAATTGTTATGCCTTGATTTTTTTCGACTAACCTTTTTAGTGTCTCCAAACTACCTGATTTATAAGAAAAATTTGATTTTAGTTTTTCCTTCAAATGGCAAAGGTTTAAGACCTGGGAACGCAGGCAATGCCCTTCCTCCAATAACAATAATTGATTCAAATTTATGTCTTCAGGTAGGATAAATTCTTTTTCAAAATCAGTCGCCCCATAAAGAAAAAACTCTTCATAAAAAATAGGGATTTCTTCAATATTTGTTTCCTCCAAAGGTGTTGCTAGTATTCCAATGTCAAGATGTCCATTTTTCAATTTTTCAATAATAAAAGATGTATTAATCTCCTCTGCAATAATATTGACAGATGGATACTTTGTTGTAAAACTATTGATAAAAAGAGGAATTAGGTAGGGAGCAATCGTAGGAATAATTCCGAGTCGAAGGTCTCCTGTAATGGTTTCTTTTTCTTGTTGAACGGTTTCAAGTAATTGATTTTTCTGTTTTAATATGATTTTCGCCTGTTCAATTATTTTTTTGCCTTGTGGAGTCGGAGCGATAGGTTTTTGTTTTCGATCAAAAATCATCACACCTAATTCTTGTTCTAGTTTTTTGATCATCATACTCAAAGTGGGTTGAGTTACAAAACATTTTTTTGCAGCTTCAGCAAAATGCCTAGTGCGTTCGACTTCGATGATGTATTCTAGTTGTTGGAAATTCATATAAATAGATTTTGTCTATTGAATCATAAAATTAATTAGTTTGGTTTATATTTTTACGATTGTTACATTTGTTTTTTTAATTCTGGAAAATATTTTTTTCATAACCTTTAAAATTTAGCAATGGATTTTTTTCAATTAATAAGAGAAGGGGATTTAGGACAAATCAAAAAAATGGTTGATGCTGATAGTAATATCATTCATCAAAAAAATGAACGAGGATTTACTCCATTGGTTTTGGCAGGTTATAGCAATCACTTAGAGTTGACTCAATATTTGCTAGATCAAGGGGTAGACATAAATGCAGTTGATGCTGCAGGAAATACAGCACTAATGGGAGTTTGTTTTAAAGGATATTTGAATATTGCAAAGGTATTAATTGCGAATGGAGCAGATGTGAACGTGATTAATAAAACTGGCGCAACTGCTCTGATTTATGCAGCTATGTTCAACCAATTGAAGATTGTAAAAGTATTGTTAGAAGCTGGAGCAGATAAGACAATTGAAGATGCTCAAGGAAACACCGCTGCTACAAATGCGAAACTGAAAGGACTTTTGGATATTGCTAAAATATTAGAGTGAAAATAAGAGTTACGGACGCTTAGCTTAAGAAAGCGTCCGTAATTCTTTTTATTTATTCCTATCGATAAATCGTAATATCTCCTTTTTTCTGAATTATACTTCCATCGATATGACAAGGGAATTCTAAGAAATAAATCACTACTCCAGAAGGAATTTTTCTTCCATTCGAAGTTCCATCCCAACGCTCATTGATATCATTTGATTGATAAAGTACCCCCCCCCAACGATCAAAAATTTGCATTTTGTAATTTTCTACGATGAGTGCTGAAGAATATTTTATTTCAAGAAGGTCATTCTCTCCATCTGCATTTGGAGTGAAAGCATTTGGTACTCCAATTAAATCTTCAGAACAAAAGTTGATCAATTGAACTGTTGTGTTTAATGTTTTATCACAACCCGAAAAAATATCAGTCACAGTCACAGAGTAAACTATATTTCCATCAATATTAACTGTTGGATTTGGACAATCTGTGCAACTTAACCCCGTCGTTGGAAACCATTCATAAGAATAACTTGAAGAAGCATTTTCAATATTTAAATTGATAGGTTCTCCTTCGAAAAAACTATAGACTGCCGGTAAGTACACACCAGGTAATTCATCTACTTCAATCGTCGCTTCTGAAGTATCAGGAGCGCAACTTGAAAGTGAAGCAATCACCGTATAAGTAATATCACTAGTTGGAATTGCAATTGGATTAGCGATGGTTGGATCGGATAATCCTTCTGCCGGAATCCACTCAAATTGATCTGCATTTCCAATGATATCTAATTGGGCTGTATCACCTAAACAGACCGTTGCTCCAACTGCTTCTATTTCTGTTTTATCAACGACACTTACTCTTATTGAATCACTTAAAGAACATTTGTCAGTAGTAATTGATAATGTATAAGTAGTTGATTCTGAAGGCATTGCTTCAGGGGTTAACAAAGTTGCATCATCTAAACTTGTTGCGGGTGTCCAGGCAAAAATTGGATTTAGATTACCAAAAGGATATAAGAAATCAGCATCCAATAAAATCGTTTCTCCTCGACAAACTGTTGCATCTTCACCTGCGAAAATATCTTGTTGTGTCAAGACATTTACTCGAACAGTATCAATGATATCGCAACCTTCATTGGTGGTAACCTGAGCTACGAAATCAGTTGTCTCATTTGGACTTGCTATTGCATCAAAACAAGTAGAACAATCAAGTCCATCAGACACTAACCAAATTGGATTGTTGCCTGTGTTTATATGTAATTGAGCTGTATCCCCTTGACAAATTGTTCTATCTGGTCCAGCAAAAACTTGATTTTGATCGAGAACATCAACGGTGACAGAACCAATGCTAGAGCAATTAAAACTATTGGTAACAGTTACTGTATAAGTAGTAGAAACTTCTGGTCCAGCTATTGGATTTAAGCAATTATCATAGCAAGTTAGACCAAGTTGAGTATCGTCCCAAATGTAGGAAAATACATCATCGCCACCATCTACAAAAAGTTGAACTACATCATTGGCACATATAAGAGTGTCATTTGAAATTTCAACAATTGGAGCATAAACTGGTCGAACATCAACTTGAATATCTACTCTAGTTTCGCATCCTTCATTGCTTATTGCCACGAAAGTATAAACAGTAGTGTCAATTGGATTCGCAGATGGACTCAGACAATCGGTACAACTAAGAGTGGGATCGTTTTCCCAATAATAAGTAACACCAGTAGGATCACTTATAATAGTGGCAAGTAGCTGAGTAATTTCTCCAATGCATATTTCTTGATCACCTGTAACTGTTACGTCAGGTTGCAATAGGACGGTAATACTTTGAGTAATACTATCAACACAACCGACATCTGTGGTTACGATTAATTGAGCATCAAAACTTGTTCCGTCAACATAAGTATGAGTAGGCTGTTCCAAAAACGAAGCAAAACCATCTCCAAAATTCCATTGCCATTGTTCAACATTTCCATTGATGACTGTTGTCAAATCTGAAAAAGTTACTTCGAATGGTTCACAACCTATTATGTCTGACATAGAAAAATTCGCATCTGGAATATCACCAATACGGATGTAATTATCTCGCACCAATGTATCTGAACAATATGCATTATGAGCAATCAATGTTACATCATATAAACCAGGTTGATCAAAGGTTACTGTCGGTTCAAAATTATAACTAGAGGCAGGTAATCCACCTTGGAATTGCCATTGTAAACTGTCGATTGGGCCAGTTGAATTAACCAAATTCAAAAATGTAATTGGATTGTTAAAATCACAAAGGACAGTATCTGTACCTTGAAATCCTAAGTCTAAAACTGGGACAAAAATACTTGTTGGTGATTCCAAAATTCGTTCACAACCAATCTGATCAATGATGGCTAATTTGGGAACATAAGTTCCTCCTGGATAATAGTAAACTGTTGTATCCACACTTACACCCATTATTGTATCCAATGGAGAGCCATCCCCATAGTCCCATAAATACATGAAATTTCCTTGTGACTCAGCAAAGAAAGTAACTTTCATTGGAGCACAACTAGTATCTATTTCATAATGGAAACTGCCTAATGGACCATCTAAAACGATTAAATTTTCAACAAAAAATGTGTCAGCACAATTTTCATTAGAATTGGCAATCAACGTTACATTATAAACTCCTGGAACGGTGTAAACGTGAGCTGGGTTTTCTAAATTTGATAACCCACTTCCATCACCAAAATCCCATTGGAAAGTAGTGGCATTTAAAGAAGTATTTTGAAAATTTACAACTAGAGGAGGACATGGTGCATAACTTGTGTCCAATGCAAAATTAGCATTTGGGTCAGCAATAACTATATCATAATCTATACAAAATGTATCGATGCATCCATAAATGTCAGTAACTGTCAAACAAGGATTATAAATCCCTTCAGTCATGAAAACATGCAATGGATTGACTTCGGTTGAAAAATTTCCATCTCCGAAATCCCATAAATAAGTTGGGTTTAAAGCGGTAGAACTATTGGAAAAACTAACAGGAAAATTAGTGCAACTTAATGTGTCAGCATCAAAATCAGCAATTGGACGGGTCACTTCGACTGCGTTTTGAACAACTAAATTTCCAACACAACCCCAATCATCTGTTACGGTCAGACCTACTTGATGCTGTCCTAAATTTTCAAATATGTAAGAAGTTATTTGCCCAGTTCCTGTTCCTCCATTATTTTCAAAATTCCAATTCCATTGAATATTATTAGCAAAAAGATTGGATGAATTTTCATTAAATGTTACATCAAATGGCTGGCAACCACCAATAGATTGTGGATCAAAATCAACGGTAATTTCATTCGCGTAAATGGTTTCGGTAAATTGAGTGGTGTCCTTACAACCATTTATGTCAGTTACAATTAATTGTAAGTCATTATAAGTTCCAGCCGTAGGCATGGTGATATTTGTATTAGATACAGTTGAATTAGAAAATGTAATTCCTGCTCCTGACCATGCATATTCTTGAGCATGAATTGAACTATTGATTGCTGCAATCGTCATAGGGACACAGCCTTCAGTATCTGAAACTGTAAATGCTGAGAGTGGATCATGAATATATAATGTTCGACTTGCAGTATGAGTACAATTGGTGGTGAAATTTTCGGTTGTTAAAGTTACAACATAGGTTCCCGTATCTGGGTAAGAGAAAATTGGTTCGAAAAGATTGGAGGTATCGCTATCTACACCCGCTACACCAAAATCCCAAAAGTAAGAATCAGCTCCAATAGAAGTGTTGACAGATTCAACATAGAGTGAGTTTTCACAATTTTGAGTTATTGTAAATATGGCTTTAGGGGCTGTCACTTCAATATAATCAGTCAAAGTAATTTGATCTATACATCCTTTATCTGAGACAACCAAAGTCACATCATAAAAACCAGTATCAGAATAAGTTGTTGATGGATTTTGCGAATAGCTATTGTCCATATTTCCAAAATCCCAAAACCAAGTATCTACAAAGGGAGAAGATAAATCTGTAAAATTAACTTCTTGATCAACACAAGCGACAATAGGTATTCCTTCAAAATTCACTAAAGGATCGTCACCCACACAAACTGCATCACTAAACGTTTGAGTACTTGAACAACCTAAGGTATTAGTAACTGTCAAAACTATATCAAAACATCCAGTATCAGGAACTATAAAATTTGGAGTTTGATCTGTTGATGTAATAAGGCCAGATGGGGTATTGATTTCCCAAAGCCAATTAGTAATTGGTAGAACGGTAGTTGAGTTATCAGATAAATTGAAACTTAATGGAGTACATCCTGAAAATTGACTATTAACAATCGAAGCTTCCGTTTCTATTAATTCAATATTAGTAGTTGAAATAACATTTTCACAACCATTTGGATTTGTGACAACCAGCGTCACATTATAAATTCCAAAGTCAGTATAAACATGATTCGGATTTTGTTGATTACTAGTTGTTCCATCTCCAAAATCCCATGACCATGCAATTGCATCGGCAGAAGTTCCTGTAAAATTCACAGAGTGTGGAACTGAACAACCTAAGGTATTATCATTATTATAAGCTACGTCCGTTAAAGCAAAAACTTCAATCTCCATTGATGAGATCTGAATAGTTGAACATCCACCAATATCCCTAGTCAATGTTACGATGTATAATCCTGGGTCTTGATATACGTGAGTTGGATTTGCTGTATTTGAGGTAGGAGATCCATCTCCAAAGTCCCAGATATCAAGATCTGCTGTCTCTGCAGATTCATCAGTAAAGGTAACCGACAAATCTTCACAACCTTCATCAGGTGTGAAGGTAAAATCAACAACATAACCGATGTCGATATAATTCTCTAAAACTAAAGTATCTCGACAATCAGTATCAGCATTTTCTCCGATCACAGTTATGGTAAAAGATCCTTCATCGTTATACCAAATTGCAGGAGGAGTATCGCCAGAGAAAAATACTCCATTGCCAAAATTCCAAGTATAAGTCATATTTGGTTGAATATTATCATTGACAAAATCCACTAAAAAAGGAGGTTCACATTTAAATGTTTCTACTGCATGTATATCAACCAATGTGGGTTCATAAGTGGTGATATAATCATCCTTTGTTATAAAATTGATACAACCGTTTTCATCGGTTACAGTCAAACTAATATTATATTGATCTGCAATTGAGTAGGTAGATTCTGCATTTGGAGAAGAACTTCCATCATTAATAATGACTCCAGCTGAACCTCCAACACCCCAAATGAATTCAGTAATATTTGTTGAAGTACCAGTATAGTTAAATGC
>CAJQQY010000375.1 GCA_905480595.1 uncultured Saprospiraceae bacterium
TATTTGATTGCACAAGTATTTGGGGGTATTTTCCCAAGATTCTCAGCATGTAGGATAATGTAGTTTTCGACTTGTGGATTTATCTTAATTTTCACCTGAAGAGGTCGATTTTTTAACTCCTGATGTTCGATAATCCATTTGCCGTTTAGGTTGATAGAAATGATGTCTCCATCTTGTTCTTTATGGTCAAAAATTTGGAGTGTAAATTCTGTTTTGTCAACAATAATATTCTGTTGACGGACAACTACGTTTCTATCATTGACCACCATTGGAGCATCTTCTACAATTGGTTGGTTATCAGGTTTTTGTATTTCTTTTTCAGGATAAATAACTTTTAAGATATGAGGTTCTTCAAGCAAGAATAAACTATATTCAGACTCTAGTTTTATCAAATCATTTAAGGATTTAATCATACGTCCTGAGTAGTTGTTAAATGCTGCAACTAACTCCACATTATGGTAGTAATATGCTTTGCCATAAAGCTCATATTTTGAGTCAAATTGATTAGAATTTTGATACTTTTTAAGTTCCGTCAAAAACTTCTTTGCAGCCATTTTTGCTGTTTTATATCGAGCATTTATATTAACAATTTCGTTAAGCTTTTTGATATTCGCTTCGAGTTTTTGAGTGTACTCAGGGAGGTTTCCAGAAACCTCATATCTCAATGATTTTAAAATTGGAAGTATATTGTTATGAATATCTGTCAATACAGGAACACCTAAACTACGTTGAGGTGATTCTTTGTAATAATTTTTTTGATAAATTTTATTGAGTGCTTTTCGAAGTTGTTCTTTTTCTAAATAAAAATTTTCATATAAGTCTACCACAATCTCCATTTGACGAAAAATCTCAGTTTGATTTTTAGGAATTTGCAAGTCGCTATTTTTGATGAAATCATCTAATTGGAAACGCAATTTATTGGTTCTGTCAATTATCTTTTTGATATTATCGGCATGTGCATTTAAGGTTTGAGCTTCGTTGGATTTTAGAAATCGGCTTTCCGTTTTGGCAATTTTATACCATTGGTAAGGAGAGATTTGGTAGAACCATTGTTCAGGATCTAGGAATAAATTTTTTGGTAAATCTTTGTTACCATAAAAATTAATTTGTTCACTTGGAAAATCTACCGAGCGATTTACCTCTTGATTGATATTTTCAAATATCCGATGCGCAATCATCATCCCATGAATACTTTCATTGGTAAATTGAACATAATTATTAAGTGCTTTGACAGATGTTTTGGAAGGATTTTGTGCAAACGAAAAAGTGGCTAGACAAAGGAATATACTTGCAAAGAAAATGTGTTTCATGTTCATGTGAAATTTGAAAAATAGATTTTAAATAAAGTACAAAGTTATGGAAAAAAGAGATAAAAATCAGAAGAGGGAAACATCCAAATATCGAACAAGGAATACCCTATTACTAACTTTAATATTGAAGCCTATTATTTACATTTGGAGATAGGATATTCCTTGTTCGATATTGGATATTCGATCAGGATTTATCAATATTTCTATACATCACAACAATAGAACTGAATTGACTTGTGGATTATTTTCTCTCAGGCAAAGGTTCTTAATCATTAATAACAGAGCAAGTCAATAGGTTACCATAGGGCAAAACAGTTTCTACTCCAAAATGATAGTAAGTAGTGGTTATTGGCGAGACGGAAAAGGCAGTTTGGCCAAAAGAACCTTGGTGCATTAAGAAACATAATAAAAATGAAATGAAAAGATTGAGTTTTGTTTTTTTCAAAAAATCAGGCTTCTAGCATTAGAATTTTATTATCTAGAAAATGATCTTCTTTCTACTCAACGTTTTTCATCACATAGAACATTTCTCTCCCAATTTGTCGAACTCGTTCATCGTATTTTTCACTTTCTAAATTGGTATTATCAAAATGTTTTGGATCGTCAAAAGTCAATGCAAATCGATTTTCTGCTCCCAAAATAACAGGACAACCTTCATCAGCATCCGAGCAAACCATGATTGCTGCAAATTCACTTTGAGGATTCTCAGCGTGATCATATTTTTTCGAAAACATTTTCAAAGGTGAATGCGAAAATCCAAATGTGGCAAAATAGATCGGATTTTCTACAGTTGAATCTGAAGTTACAATTTCAAATCCTGCTCTGCGAAGTGCCGCAACAGATCGATGATTAAAGGCGGTGGCTTCTGTTCCACCAGAGTAGGTATGTATTTCATTTTTCCCGTAAAAAAGTCCAGCAGCAGATAACCATAATTGACCGATATGACTTCTGCGTGAGTTGTGGGTGCAGATGACATTTAATCTAGTCGGTTGATTGTTCTTCTGTTTTTGGGAAATATATTGAGAAAGTTCTTCGAGTTTTGTTTTTCTTTCATCAGGGATGAGGTGAAATTCATCTTCGAAGTTTTTGCAATAGTTATGTAATTGATCAAATAAATTAGGTGATATCATGATTTTGATTTTTAAAATTTATTGCAATAAAAAGAATTTTTTCCAAAAAAACAGATTCATCGACATCTTCCATAATTTCCTCGAAAAAAATCATGTAGTCCGCCATAATTTTTAGTATCTTTTAGTAAATTTCACACGTTAAATTATTTAATGTTTATTCTAAATGAAATTGTTTGGGCGACGCTAAAACGTCAATCGTTCATCGTCCAACGAATAAAATTTAATAAATTGAAATCATTTTTACAAAATTAAAAATCACCCTACAATGAGCTTAAGGCGTTTTTTTATCGAAGAATTTGTTGAAGTAATTGAATGGAGAGAAACGGATCGAGATACTATTCTTTGGAAGTTTCCCGATCGAGATGCAAATATTAAATACGGAGCAAATCTGACTGTTCGAGAATCTCAAACGGCAGTTTTCCTTAATGAAGGAGAATTTGCAGATGTTTTTGAGCCAGGTCGATATGAATTATTGACTGAAAACATGCCTTTGTTGACCAGTTTGAAAAATTGGGACAAAGGATTTAAATCACCTTTTCTTTGCGATGTTTATTTTGCTAGTACCAAAACTTTTACAGATTTAAAATGGGGAACAGTTAACCCGATCATATTGCGAGATCCTGAATTTAAGCAAGTGAGAGTGAAAGCATATGGGACTTATTTTATCAAAATAAAAGATCCACAAGTATTTTTCTCTAATTATTCTGGAACGAAAGGAGTCGTGAAAATCCAAGAAGTGGAAGCAAGTTTGAGAGATATTATATCTCCAAAATTTGCAGAAGCATTGGCAGAGGCAGAAGTTTCTGTTTTGGATATGGTGAAAAGTTATACCGAATTAGGCGATCAAGTTGCTCCAATTTTGCAAGCTGATTTGGATCCATTTGGAATCGAGTTAGTGAAATTTCAAGTGTCGAGTGTTTCGCTTCCAAAAGATGTGGAAGAGTTTTATGATAAAATGACCAATATGAATATGGTCAATGACATGAACCGATTTCAACAATTTCAAACTGCTCAAGCAATGGAGAAAGCTGCTGAAAATCCTTCAGGTGGAGGTAGCGAAGGTATCGGAATGGGAATGGGATTTGGAATGGCGAACATGATGATGAATCAACAGAATCAGCAAGGTGCTCAACCTACTCCAAAATCAACTCCTGAAACGACATCAAATGATTCTGGCAAAGCTATTACTCGCGAAGAAATTATGGATACACTCAGTCAATTGGGTGACCTGAAAACTGCGGGGATTTTGACGGATGACGAATTTAATGCGAAGAAAAAGGAGTTACTTGACCGATTGTAAATTTGGTTTTTGAATATGATTGAAAGCCCTTAGGCTTCTACGATATAGATTTTGAGATAGGAAAATGAATTGAACGGGTTTAAGCAGATTACCATGTTGAAGAAAATTCGTGTTAATTCGCTTAAATCCGTTTAATCCGTGTTCCTATCAAATTAAAACGATTAACTAGAAAAATGCTCAGTAACGAAGATCCCCAATATATAGAATCATCTGTCGAATTACCTTGTCCATCCTGTGGAAGCCGATTACATTATGCGGCTGAAAATCAAAAAATCTCTTGTGAATATTGTGGTTATAAAGAAGAAGTCGACAAGGCTAATGATAAAGTCGTGGAAAAATCATTGCATAATGCAGTTGATCAAGTTGCGGACTTTACACCTGAGGAAAAAGGAAAAAAGGTATATGATTGTGATAATTGTGGAGCCAACTTCATGGTGGACAGCGATCAAGTAAAAATCAATTGTGGGTTTTGTGGTTCTACAAAAGTGAATGTTCAGGCATACGATCATCAGTACATTGAACCATCGGGGATTATTCCTTTTTACATCAGCCGATTTGAGGGAGATAAGATTTTTAAAAAATGGATTCGGTCAGGTTGGTTTCATCCCAATAAATTAAAACGACTAGATGAGGTCGAACAATTGCATGGCGTCTATTTACCTTTTTGGACATATGATGCTAAAGCTGAAGCTCAATGGAGTGGGGAAGCTGGACATTATTATTACGAGACAGTTCGAGTAAGGGTGAATGGAAAAATGACGACTCAACAAGTTCGAAAAACGCGTTGGACACATCGAAGCGGAAGGTTGAATCATTTTTTCGATGATATTTTGGTAGTGGCTGCAGATGGATTAAACCAAAAAGATGTAGAACGAATTCTTCCTTTTCGATTGAGTGAAGTAGTGAATTTTGATCCTCGGTTGATGGTTGGTTGGGAAGCTGAAATTTACAACCTCGAAGTAGACGATGGTTACGGTAAAGCTGAACAAATAATGAATTATAAATTACGAAATATGTGTTCCGCTCAACTTGGTGGAGATACCCAACGTAATTTGCATGTACAAAGTCAAAAGTCTGCTCAGACTTTTAAACACATTATCTTACCTATTTGGTTGTGTTCTTATCACTACAATAACAAATTGTATCACTTTACGATTAATGGTCAAACTGGGAAAGTTTATGGTAAAAAGCCAATATCTTGGTGGAAAATCGCAGGGCTTATATTAATAATTGCTTTGTTTATTTTTGGAGTTTGGTATCTTCGCGAAAGCGGAGTGTTTAGTTGATTAAAAAAAACAATTTAGCACTTTTGATATTTAACAAACAACTATAAATAAGAAACAAAACCATGGTTCAAATTTTTGTAACTGGAGGAACATTTGATAAAGAATACAACTTTATCACAGGTCAATTATATTTTAAAGACACTCATTTAAAAGAAATGTTTCAACGTGGTAGATGCACGATTGATATTGATGTCAAAACTTTGATGATGATTGATAGTCTCGAAATGACGACTGAAGATCGAGACATAGTTATCCATAATTGTAAAAAATCACCTCACCACGATATTATCATTACCCACGGAACAGATACAATGGTGGAGACTGCAGAGAGAATTGCTGCAGCTAATTTGGAAGGAAAAACTATCATTTTGACAGGAGCGATGGTTCCGTATGCATTTGGTACATCTTCTGATGGATTTTTTAATTTGGGGAGTGCTATGGCATTTGCACAGGCATTATCACCGGGAGTTTATGTAGTGATGAATGGAAGATATTTTGATTGGAAAAATGTGAGGAAGAATCGGCAGACAGGAAATTTTGAAGAATTAGTTTAATGGAGTAGTTTATCGGCTCAGCTAGTTCTATCTAACTTTTTAAATTAAAAAAAAATGAAATTTTTAGCCTTATTTTTTGAAATAATCATACTCTCATTTGGGGTGTATATATACCTCTTTTCTACGGGAAGATTAAAAGTGAAAGATGCAAAATTGAATGAAAAAGCGGAGGAGTTCAGAGTAGAAAATTCAACTTGGATGAAGTGGTTGTCTTTGTTGTTGATTGCAATAATGACTTTTGAAATTATCTTAAATGTCAAATCTCTTTTTTGAAATAATGGAACGCTCAATTTATGTCATCTGCGTTCCATCTTACCCAATACATAATCTTAAAAACCATCCCCAATCAGAAAAATAAAAACCATAGGCTCATTTTTTCCTCAAGACAAAAATGGTTTTATCCTCAACGATACCTCTTTCGAAAAAATCTCCAAGCAATGGCTTCCTGTCATTGAAAAAGTAAAAGATTCTTATCTAAATCATTTAGGTAAAAAAGTACACAGTATATATTTACGAGGGAGCGTAGCTCGTGGAAGTAGTGTAGAAGGCTTTTCAGACATTGATGTTTTCGCAATAATTCATGATCTAGGAGAGCGATGGAAAATGGCTGATTGGCAATTTGATTTGCAAAAAGAATTACAATCGGAATTTCCATTCGTCAAAGAGGTGGAAGTCATGTTGACTCAATACTTCAAAGATTTTTATCAAAAAAATCCTCGCTTAGCAATGATGATAAAAACGCAATCGCTTTGTATTTATGGGGAAGATTTAAAAGAAAAGATTCCGTCTTTTTTGCCTAATAAAAAAATGATTATCAATCTCACTTGGCTCAAAGAAGACGTCAATGATTTTTTACGAAAAGAAAAAATCACCCAAAAAGATTGCCAAGTAATAACAAAAAAAATGATTCGAAGTGGGTTCGAATTGGTGATTGAAAAAGAACAGAAATTCACGACAGATTTATATTTATGCTACCAAGTTTTTTCCAAATATTTCCCTGAAAAAGAAAATGCAATGAGGGAGTTATTGCATTTATATTTGAATCCGATTGAGGAGGATTTTTATTTGAAAAAGACGGTCAAGGAAATGGGAATATGGATTTTAAAACAATAACCAATTTCCTATTTAGAATTAGGCTCCACGGTTTTGTTTTTCCAAAATAAGGTAAAACAGATTACAAATTATTTTTATAGCTATTGGTTTTATTTTCTTAATATTGCATGGTTAAAGTCTTATATTTTAAATTTACTTTACTACTGAATATGAAAAAAATCACCTTTTGCTTTTTTATACTTTTTTTAGCCCTTTCTAATTCCTTTGGGCAGGTCAAGAATGATTTGTACGATCTTAATCGAGTACATGAAATTCGACTAGAGTTTCAGCGAAATAATTGGGCTGGGGTTATGGATTCACTTCGATTGTATGGCAATGGATTGTTGAAAGGAACTGCCAAAATTGATGGAGAAGAATATGTGGATATAGGTGTTCGATACCGTGGAAATAGGTCTTTCCGAATAGGCAATAAACGAAATGCATTGCACATCAAATTGGATCATCAAGATCCAGAACAAAGTCATCAAGGGTATCATACTTTAAAATTATCAAATGCACTTCGTGATCCAAGTATGGTTCGGGAGGTTTTGGGATATGAGATCGCTAGGAAATATATGATTGCACCAAGAGCATCATACTCTCGAGTTTATATCAATGATGAATACTATGGTTTGTTTGTAAATGTGGAAGTGATTGATGATATTTTTTTAGGAAAAAACTTCCAATCAAATGAAAATACATTAGTTAAATGTACACCTGATTTGAATGAAAAATCTCCTGAAGGTTGCAAGCAAAATATATTTTCTTCTCTGGAATACGAAGAAGATATGGAATGTTATAAAAGTAATTATGAATTAAAATCTGAAGAAGGTTGGAATGATTTGGCACTTCTGGCAAATGCCTTATATAAAAATAATGATGAATTAAGTAAGGTACTTGATGTGGATGCAACAATGTGGATGTTAGCTTTCAATAATGTGGTGGTTAACTTAAGTAGTTACAGCGGTCAGTACAGTCAAAATTATTACCTGTATAAAAATAATCATGGGAAATTTGTTCCAATGCTTTGGGATTTGAATTTGGCCTTTGGAAGCTTTAAAAATACTGGTGAAGGTTCTGATATGACTAATAAAGAATTGATCAAATTAGATCCTCTTTTGCATGCTGATAATCCATACAAGCCATTGATTAGTCAGTTGATGAAAAATCCTGATTACAAAAAAACATACTTGTCTCACATGCGAACTATTTTGTATGATAACTTCATGGATAATAGCTATGAGGAACGGGCGAAGGAATTACAAAAATTAATAGAGCAAGCATTTTTCAATGATCCTAACAAAACTTATACAAAAGGAGATTTTGAAAGAAGTTTATATTCTACTATTGGACGTCGAAGTAAGATTCCAGGAATTTATTCTTTGATGAACAAGCGGGCGAAGTTTTTGAAAAAACATGAAAACTTAAGACCGATTCCTCCAACCATAGCTGAAGTGAATATTTTGGGTAGAGAAAAATATTCTAACGAGCCAGTAAATGATTTTAAAATCCAAGTTAAAACAGCTAACAAAGCGAAGCATGTAAAGGTATTTTATCGTTTCCGATCAGTATCAGATTTTAAAATGCTTTATTTAAAAGATGATGGAAATAGTAATGATGAAGCTGCTGGTGATGAAATTTTTGGAGGACTGATTGCAAGTAATGGAAATGAAACTATCGAGTATTATGTGATGGCTGAAAACCCACTTTCTGTTGGTTATGAACCAGCTAATTATATGTTCGAATTACGAAAAGCATCATTAAAAGAATTGAATAATTAAGGAAAACGTTTACCGTTTTTGAATATAAATGAAAAGCCATTTCGATTTTCGGAATGGCTTTTCATTTATAGACTATAATAATTAAGTAGAAACAATAGATCATATTTTTTGTAACTTGGTCTAACTTGAAATCACTTATCTATAATTACTCTAAAAATTTAATTTCATGAAATTTATTTATTTATTCTGAATCTATTTATTGTTCAAAGTTTATATTCTCAGGATTTATTTGAGACCTCTGATCTAGATACTTCATTTATTGATGTTCATTATAATCAAATCGCAATTAACCTTCAAAATAATCCTTCCGTTCTAAATACTCACTATATTAAAATCAATGATTTAATTGATTATCAAAACGATGGAAAACTAATTTTTTCTATTGAAAATCAAATGTTTGAAAATTGTTTATTGAGAGCAACCAAGGTTGACTATTTTGATGAGGATTATTATCAATGGTTTGGAGAAACATATGATGGAAGTTTTAAATTGACCATGATCAAAGATTTAGTTGGGTATAGAGGTTCTATTTATGATTTTACCAACAGCCAGTTTTATCGTTTTTTTCCTTTAAATAAATCTAATTCTATCTTATTTGAATATGATAATACCGACGAAGGTACGTGTACCCAAACAGCAGGAATAATAGATCCAGAATATACAGGAACAGAAGATTGTGATGGGTTTTGTGAAGGGCATATTGATATCCTTTTATTATTAACTCCAGAGGCTCAAGACTGGTTAGTCGACGAAGAATTTTATGCTGGATTTTTTGAATTATTGTTTGCTGAATTAGAACAAACTTTTATGAATAGTAATATTCCACAGTCGATAGGATATAAATGGGTTGAGTTTGATTGGTCTAATAACATGATTGAGACCTGTCAGCAAAATGCAATTGATTTATCTAACAATTTGGATGCTCAATCATTAAGATTGCAGAATAATTCTGATTTAGTTTTGTTATTGGCGCCTCCAAATACTAATTGGACGGGAGCAAATGATATAAACCTAGCATGTGTAGCACAAGTTAGTACCGATTTTGAAAATGCCTATGGTATTATTCCAATTGATAAATCATTTGATAATTTTATTTTTACTCACGAAGTTGGGCACTTATTTGGATGCCAACATCAACCAATCCCTCAAGATCCTAACTGTGATTCCGGATACAGTATAGTAGTAAATGGTACTGATGGTTACTCAACAATTATGGCAATACCCAATACTGGAGTAAGAATTCCTTTTTTTTCAAATCCTGAGGTATCATATTTAAATATACCAATTGGAGATTACAATATAGGTTATAGCGCTGGTAAAATAAGAGAGGTAGGATGTGAAGTAGGAAATCATTATCAAAGTGATGATATAGAAATTCTTATAAATGTGACTGAAGATAACTGTTTACTTAATTTAGAAGCGATTGTCAGTCCGTCAAACCCAGATTATGAATATGTTTGGAATTGGACATTAGATGGATTGTTTACAGGTTTATATCCTAGTAACTTACTTGGTATGAGTGATGTTAATACTCTTGCTGTAGAAGAGCCCATCAACAATAATTGTGATATTTATTTTATTCAACTTGAAGTTATTTTAGATGGTGAAGTAGTTGCAACTAAAGTGATTAGCCAACTTGCAGGGATATGTATTGATAATGTTCAAGAGTGTGATGAAGTTGATAATTTTCAACAAAATCAAAATCAAATATTGAAACAGACTAAAGCAAATGTTGATTTAATGAATGAAACTACAATTGAAAATATTCATTTGTTTAATATGCAAGGAAAAAAAGTCCTTACTGCTAATACAATTTTTGAATTAAGAAGAAAAATAAAATCATTTCCTACAGGAGTTTATATTCTTTTTTCAAAGTCCCAAAATGGAGATTATAATTCAAAAAAAATATTTCATCAATATCTTAAATAAATTGATATGAGAATTCTAATTAAATTATTCATAGTTTTTACACTAATAATACAAGGTTGTGTTAAAGATGATGCGATTAATGAATGTAATGACAATTCGGGAAGCGCTTTAGAATGTGTGACTGAAGAGGAAATTACTTCAGCAGTTACAGGATTTTTGGAATATGAAAAAGGAGATCAAGAAATAGGAATAGCCAAAGGAATTAAGATTAATAAAGAATGGGAAGCTTCATTATTAGTTTTTGGCTTTGATTCACTTTTTACATTTGGACCAAAAACATTTACAAGTGCTGGTGCTCAAGCAGAAACCATTGGTTTTATTGGTGTCTCAAAATCAATTACTCCAGGTTGTTTTAATCTTTCATCAATAAAAAATAGCCAAGATTCAATTAGAGCTAGGTGTTCCTTAGATGATGGAGATGTTAGAATTGCTACCTATACCCTAGATCAAACTGCTGAGAATAAAATCGAAATTATTGAATTTGATAGTACCACATTACAACTTAAAGCAAGGTTTAAAGCAACATTTATAACCGATGATGCACAACCTCCATATATTCCAGAGAAAGTTAGATTTTTTAATGTAGATATGGAGACTAACTAAAATAAATTAAAAGCCATTTCGATTTTCGGAATGGCTTTTTTTATGGAAAAAATAATATTTAACAACAAAGTTTAGTTTTATAAAACGTAAACCATCAACCACGATCCACTAATCAAAAAAATATTGAATAATTGCACATTTACTTTTTCCAAAAAAATATATTATTTTTGAATTCACTATCACGAAGGCTGCAAACCTATTTTATTGAGTTTGCAGCTTTTGTTATTTTAGGAATTGATTAAATTTATTCTTTTCTTTAAAATATAAACAAACACATTATATTGATTATCAACGCTTTAGATATTTTTATCAAACTAATTAACATGAGGAAAATTTTATTCACTTTATTTTTATTGTCAATTTCGACTATTTTTTATGCTCAAGACTTTTATAATTTAGGAACAGTAAAAGATATAAAATTGACCTTCAAACAAGACAATTGGGCCAGAATTTTAGATCGTTACAAAGAGGAAGGGAAAGATAAAAGGTTGAAGGCCTCGGTAATGATTGATGGAGTCAAATATGATTCAGTCGGTGTTCGACATAAGGGAAATAGCTCTTATTATAATGTAAGGAAAACAGGTTCTTCTAAATTACCATTCAATATAAAAGTGGATTATGTGAAGAAAAAGCAACGCCTCCCAGGTGGTTATACTTCCTTGAAATTATCAAATGTATTTCGTGATCCAAGTTTTATCAGAGAAGTTTTAGCATATGAAATTGCTAGTAAATATATGCCTTCTCCTCGAGCTAATTTTGTTCGACTTTATGTCAATGATGAGTTGCTAGGATTGTACAATAGCACAGAGTCTGTTGATGAAAAATTCCTTAAAGAAAATTTTGGATCCAAAAAAGGTACACTCTTTAAGTGTGATCCAAATTGGCATGGAAAAACCCAAAAAGGATGTATGCGAGGTCATAATGGTTCCTTGAATTATTTAGGTCAAGATTCAATTTGCTATTATGAATTTTATGAATTGAAGTCAAAACATGGTTGGGACGACTTGATCAAGTTAGTTCAAACTTTGGAGACTAAGCCAAAAGATATCGAAAAAGTTTTGAATGTAGATCGAGCATTATGGATGTTAGCTTTTAATAATATATTGGTGAATTTGGATAGCTACACCGGACGTCTTTGTCATAACTTTTATATTTACAAGGATAAATCAGGACGATTCAATACTATTCCATGGGATATGAATATGAATTTTGGAGGCTTCCGTTTTTTAGATAAAAAGTCTATTTTGACGGTTGAGAAAATGCAGCGAATGAGTGTCTTGACGAATTTTAAAAATATAACTCGACCACTCATTAGCAAGTTATTGGAAAATAGTCTATATCGAAAAATGTACATCGCTCATGTTCGAACTATTTTAAAAGAAAACTTTAGCAATGGGGAGTATGAAAAAAGAGCGAAAGCAATTCAGGCTTCAATTGATATTTATGTCAATAATGATTATAATAAATTATATCCTTACGAAGATTTTAAAAAGAACTTAACCTCGACAACTAAGGCAGGAAAAACTCCTATCGTTGGTATTACTGAATTGATGACAGCTCGTACTCAATATCTTGAAGCGCATCCTCTTGTGCTAAAAACACCTCCCCAAATTTCAGAAATAGAACTTAGGGAAGGAATTGATGATACAGTTATTACCGCTAAAATTGAAGGTACTCATAAAGCATTTGTCTATTATCGAGATAAAGGATTTGGAACATTTACTCGTATTGCAATTGAAGATAAAGGATCGAATGGAGATACTGAAGCAGGTGATGGAATATATAGTGTCATAATTCCTAAGGCTTCCAAAGTTGAATATTATTTGATGGCGTTGAATAAAGATGCGGCGATGTTTTCACCTGAAAGAGCGGCGTTTGAGGTGTATGAAATTAAATAAAAATATCTAATATTAAACAAGGAATCTTCAATTTCCAACTTTAAAAAATGAGTCAAGTTGGAGATTGGAAATTCCTTGTTTAATATTGGGCATTCAAAAATTACCGAATCAAATTAATATTTCCCTTCTTAAAATACTCTTCCCCATTCACACATTTTATCCTCAAATAATAACCATACACATCGGGTTCGAGTAGTTCATCTTTATACATTCCATTCCATCCAATTGATTTATCCTTTGATTCAAAAACCTTTTCTCCCCAACGGTTGTAGATGGCTAAGTACATTTCATCAATTACATTTCCTTCGACAAAAAGTACATCATTTTCACTATCACCATTTGGAGTAAAAGCATTGGGCATAAATAAATATGGTTCCTCGCAAATGGTACTCAAAACTACTATCAAAATCGAAATGGTGTCTATACAACCATTTATATCAGTAACAATAGTAGTGTATTCAGTAGAAACTACTGGAGATGCAACAGGATTAAAAATAGTCGGATCATCTAAGCTATTCGTAGGTTCCCAATTATAAGTATCCAAATTATTTCCAGTCACTTCCAATTGGGAAGATTGCCCATCATTAAGAGTATCAGGTGTAGCGGTAATATTTAAACCTAAATCTAAACCACTATTGTCAATCATAATTGAATCTTCGAAAATACATCCATCATCATAAACTACTGAAAAATAATAAGTATCAGTTACACCCAAATCAACAGTCGGAGTATTCGTATTTCCACCTGAAATAATTCCAGCAGTTGGCTCCCATGTCCAAGAAGTGATATCTGGATTTCCAAGTACATTAACTTCCAAATCAAAAGTAGAAACAGGCTCACAAACAACCACACTATTCGAATATTCTAAATCAATTCCGATATCAATAATTTGGGTGATGGTATCCTGGCAGCCTTTTTCATTTGTAATAATAAGTTCTATTTCAAATTCTTGCTCATTATTATTTGAAATAAAAGTAGGCGGACTTTCGCTATTGGAAAAAACGGTGTTGTTGACTGTCCATTGCCAATCCGTCAAATTAAAAACGGTATCAGTTGAAGTATTGATAAAATCAATATTGATAGGATCGTTACAATCGACAATTGATGCCGTAAACTCAGGAAATAAGGAAGGCTCATAAACGGAGAAAGTGGAAAATGAAGTATCAGTACAAAGGAAAGTACCATTGGGTGCAGTAATTTGAGTTTCAATGGCTAGTTGTACGGTATAAGTACCGGTGTCTGAGTAAATAAATACTGGATCAGAAAAAGTTGAACCAGCTCCAGGATTTCCAGGATCATTAAACGACCAATTATATTCTAATGGACTATTGCTAAGCGCATTGATACTCTGATCATCAAATAAAACTTCTAAACCTTCGCAACTCACTTCGGGTACAAAGAAAGATGATACAAACTCGCCACAAACCCCTACATTATATTGAAAGTCTCGACGAGTAGTTGAAATTAAATTTCCATCTCGATATTCTTCCACACAAATTCCAACTACAAATTGTCCAATCGTATTTGGAATACCAGTTAAAAAACCTGTTTCAGGATCAATTGCCAATGGCACTCCACCCATCACATTACTTAAATTATACGGAGGATCAATCCAAGTCACTTCTGTATACGGAGGAGGATTAGGAGGTTGAGGCATCGGAAAATCAGGATTGGCTCCCTCAAATGGTGTACATAATTTATAGACCAATGAATCCCCATCAATATCTGTGGCGGAGTGATCAAAATCAATCGGATCATTTACACAAATATAAATCGGTGGCCATTCATTAAAAACAGCATTACTATTACATTCAAGAAGTGCCGTTTCAGAAATTTCAATGGGATAAGTTGCCCCAGTATCCAACGGATCAATAATATTTAAAATAGATTGATTTCGACAACATCGTTGGTAAGCTAAAGTATATCCACCTTCTCGGAAAGGTAAAGAAATTGTATCTATATAGGTTGAAGTATTTACACAAACATTAGGAGGAACTACTTTACAAGGATCACTCAAAATTGGATTAAGAGTATCATCATTCATTTTTGGAATTAATAATTGTCCCAATTGCCCAACTCCTGTATCCAAAAAATAAGTATTGGTTATTGCATCATAAGCATAGAATCCAATCGAAGCTGGATCATCAAAATCTGGAACTCCAGTATCACAGTCTCTAAAAATAGTCAGTTGTATTTCATATTGATCATTTCCCAAACATCGGTAATTCATTTCACCACCAACAATATGTGTCGCCCAACTAAACTGAGGTAAGACCATCAAAAATATTCCAATTAATAAGGAGTAGTGTTTATTTTTCATATCTCTAAAATTAAAAAAATTAGTCTAATTATAAGAACCTAAAAATGGTTTTATGAAATAGTAAATGCAACAGTTTTTACTCTTTTCGTTGCCGTGCCATCCTCTAAAGTCTCTTCTAAAATCATATCCTTTGCTTGTTCCATTTCAAAAACCTCGTTCATATTTCGAATACTTCCAGCTGGAACACCTTCTTCTTTTAATAATTCTAAAAGAGGTTGTCGATCAAAAATTACAATCGCTTTTGCTAATTCATCCGCTAATTCTTTTCGGTTTTTTACTCGTAAAGTATTGATATTGAACCGGTTATCATTTTTTAAAAAATCTACTTTTAAAACTTCACAAAGCAATTGAAACTGTTTTTCCGTTCCTACTGCAAGCACAATAGGTAAATTATCTTTTGTTAAAAAAACATCTCCATAAGGTGCAATATTAGGATGTTGGCTTCCCATGCGTTGCGGAATGGTATTTCCCATCAACCAATTAGTCGCTTGATTGGCTAAAGAAGCCACCGCTGATTCCAACAAAGAAGTAGTCACAAAACTACCTTCTCCTGTTCTCATTTTTTTCAACAACGCTAACAGAATACCTTCCTTCAATTGATGCGCTGCTAACAAGTCAATCAATGCTACAGGCATCCTCACCGGATTTCGATTAGGTTCTCCACACATATATAAAAAACCCGCTTCCGCCTGCATCACAATATCAAATGCAGGTGTTGCATCTTGTTTCCCATACGAAGTCAATTCAGCATAGATGAGTTGATTATTGATAGCGCTAAGCGACTCGTAATCCATTCCCATTTTGCGAGCGGAAGAAGGTTTAAAATTACTCACTACGATATCTGCTGTTCGAATCAAGTCTAACACTTCAGTTCGATCTGATTCATCTCTTAGATTTTTAAATAAGATACGCTTTTGCCAATTTACGCTGCAATAGTAAGCAGAATGAAGTGCAGTTTTGTCTTCAGTTGGCAATTTCCATTTTCGAGTGACATCTCCACCTGTGCTTTTATTTTCGATTTTGATCACTTCTGCACCTAGTTCTGAAAAGAACATTCCGACAGCTGGACCAGCTAAAACACTAGCTAATTCGATAACTTTTAGGCCTTTAAAAAATTGATCTTGCATCTCCTTTCTTTTTTTTAATAATTAAAAATGCAATTTACGAAATGAAAAACAATCGGAAATTTTCTAGTAATTTTATTGTTGTTTAGGA
>CAJQQY010000376.1 GCA_905480595.1 uncultured Saprospiraceae bacterium
CCCAAGGTCAGATTCAAAGTCCGTATATAAAGAACCTACTCCTGAATAATCTTTTTTGGAAAGTGTCTCAACTGTTCCTATTCCCATAAAAGTTGGTTCTTCTGGTACAGTTAGAACAACATCACAAACCTCATTGGCAAAAAGAGGCAAATTCGTAGGACCTCCAGTCCATGTCGCATTAGATTCATTTACACTTTTGTCAAAACCTTCGATACGTTTAACAGCTCCACTTACTGTTCCAGTAATTTCAATTACCCAGTTGACATTTTTGTTGAATTCGGCTGTGAAGAAAACTGTTTGCCCAGCAGCAAAATCTACTTGTGGTTGACTTACTCCTAAGTCGGTAACCACATTGAATGGGCCAAAACGATCCACTAAATTAGGCCCGTCAAATGTTTCTGTTTCGTGGCTACATCCTGCAACAACTATAGCAAAGAGAGCCGTGAATATAATGTTATATATATATGAATTTTTCATAATTTTATCTATTGCAATTTTTTGAGAATTAAAATTTCATGGTGTACAAAACAAAGATCTGGTTCAGGTTATAATCATTAGGATTATCTGCTCCTAATTGAGAGCTATATGAATTATACTGAAGCGTCATATAAATATCTTTTTTAAATTCATATTTAACACCTGCTCCTAAAAGTATTTCTTGATCGTCAGCGATATATGGCGCGGGGAAATCTTGTACATCGTTAAATTGTCCAATCACAGGAACATAATCTGTTCCTTCTGAAGTGAATATCTTAGCACCAAGGAGAACTTCGAATTTTGAAAATAGTTCTGCTTCTAAACCTAATTCAATTAAATTAGAACTCAAATCAACTTTTTCAATTTCTACTCCTCCTCTTGAAGTGGATTCAATCTGCAATCCAACTGTTGCTTTCAATTTATTTTTGAGAGAAGTTATTTTATGAATATTGAAATTTGCTGAAGCTCTTAACAAGTTGAAGCTTTTCAATTCAAAAGTTCCTTGACCTCTTAACTCTTTTAAAAATGCACCATCAATTTTTGCATTAATTTTATCATCCATTTCACCATATTCAATTCCAAACTTCAATCCTTGTCTGTTGGCCGTAGCATTTCCGTAAGGCATAGTGTTGCTGTAGCGAGGATCATAAGCCATCAATCTGTCGGAAGAAGCGAATGAATACAAACCTCGATCTCTAGTTAAATCAAAAAGTCCAGGTCGTCTGACATTTCTATCTTCACCAATACGATTATAAAATGTTTTTTCAGCATTATAATCCACCCTTCGACTTTGGGCACCTACACTAAAGAAATCAGGTCCAATATCAATAAATGAAACAGATAAAGTCAGGTTTTGTTTTTTTAACTTTAATTGAGCTCCAATGTCAAGAAAGGTATCATCTTCTTCAGTCAAAGTCATATTTTCTTCATCTCCGTTGGCATTGATAATTCGCTCTGCTGTTACTAAGTTTGACATACCAGTTTCTCCAACAAAATGAACCGCCATGTCTTTTTTATCCAAAATAGTCACATCGAAATCGAAAGTAGTAACCGTATTTCGAATTCCAGAAGTAGCATTTCCAGATTGTAAATCGTCAAAAGTGTGTACGAAGTTTACACCGAAATCAGCTTTTAAACCCAAAGAATCACTAAGCGTTGTAGTCGAGAAATCTAACTCACCACCTGTAACCAATCGATTAGGTACTGTGAAAAAATCTGTTCCTCGAATTCTTGCTATGAATCCTTTTGCGTTCATATCTTTAAGTCCTTGAGCGAAATCAAGTCCAAAGTCTAAACTTGCTCCTTGCAAACGTCGAGTGTTTTCATCTGTGTAAAATTGCTCATAATGAATTACTTCTCTTTGGGGAGCAAACACCGCTGGTTCGTTGACAAAACCTTCTTCGTCAGGATTAAATAAAGTGTATGGTGACATCACCACATCCATATCACCAATTCTATATTTTAATACATCAGCAATAATTCCACGTGCCCATAATTCTCGAACTTCGACTGCCATTCCTGCTCCAAAGAATCCACCGAATTCGTTTCTTAAACGAATAATTGTTGATACTTCTGAATTTTTATTTGGGGTAGCATTGACTTGTAAGTCAAGCAAAAACTCTCCATCTGTGATATTTTCTATTGTAGATGAATCAGCATCAAGGATATCACCATCAATTCCTGTTTGTGAAATAATTGTTCTTCCTAATCCATTGAATTGAAGTTTAGCTTTGTCTTCTTCCTTTACTGAAGCTTTGGCAGAGCCATCTTGAGCATTGGTAATATTTGATGTCAAAATCAAAATGCTCGTGAGTAAAAAATATTTTAAAAATGTATATTTCATGATATATTGATTAATCGTTATTTATTTTTTTTTTTTAGAATTGGGGAATCTTAGAAAAACGTTTTTAACTCAATGGTTACTTCTCGCCCTTTATAGGTATCAAGTTCAAAACTTCTGTCTTCGAAATTCATCCAACGGTGTCGGAAATAAATTCCTGTACTTTTTGACACAGTCCAATCGAACCCAATTCCAATTGCAGTTCCCAATTGGTCTAATGGTAATTGACTTTCTTGATCCCATTCAGTAAATTGACCACCTCGTGCATTTTCCAATCCTAAGAATCCTGTCAACAAGAATTTTGGAAATAATTCATAGTAAGCATCTAACTCGTGATACTGAACAAACAAATAGCTATTGTCAGTCATAGAGGGTACCAGAGATACTTTTGATTTAGCTGAACCAAATGAACCTAGGTAGAAAAGATATAATGGTTTATCTCCAATTGAAGTTTTGTATTTAGCTTGAAGATCAACAGCATTAAAGTATTTCCTATTTAATGCTTGTCCATCAAATGGACTAGTATCTGTAGTTTGTACTACCTCTGAAACTCCACGGAAGAAAGAAATCTTTCTTTGATATGGACCAAAGACTGTTGGCATAGTTGCATTTGCTGGAAATGGATTATAAATCCGAGACAATGCCAAACCATTTATTCTATGAACAAAAGTTAATTGAGTAGATGCAGGATCTATTTCTTGAGATAATCCCCAGGCAAGGTTAAATTTTAGTTCTCCTAAGTCAATTTCAGCATTGATATTGATTCCTCTTCTATTATGTACCAATTGATTAACCAATGCTAACTGACCGCCAATTCCGCTTGCACCAGCGGCTACTCCAAAATCTTTTAATATTTCAGGATTTGAATTGGTTGCAATTTCTCCATTTTGGTTGAAGAAATTTTTATTGATTTGATATAATTGAACATCAATTGGAAGAAAAGTGATTTCCTTTGGGAAATATGCTCTAAGCATTAAAGCTTCTCCCCAATCTCTTTTATAGGTTGGACTTTCGTAACTTCCATAGGCTAATTCACCTGCTAATCTTATTTTGTTAACTTTTAAATCATAAGCAAGTGAATGAACTTGATAATTTCGCTGAGGAACAGCAAAAGTTACTGCGTCATCTTCACCTTGAATAAATTGACGAGCACTATCTAGAGCAGTTTGACTATGAATTAAATTATAAGAAATAGCTTGGCGTTTTTTCCCAAAAGTTCTTCCAATCTTTCCACCTGTAATGAAGTTAGGAATAAACCTAGCATCTCCAGCAAACCCTACATAAGAAGGTACACTTCCAGCATTGATGGTTGGAGGAATTGATTGAAATGAATTAAGGATACCATTGGCAAGACCAGCATTAGGTTGGGTTTTTCCCCAGAATAGATCAAAGTTAAAATCTCCAGGAAGTCTTCCTCCATTGATAATTAAACCTTGGAATGCTTGATTGTTCCAACGTAAATCTCCAGCATTGGTTGATCCACTAGCATGGTAGGCATTATATTTTTCATCATGAGTTACCCCTTCCCAAGGAGTTCGATCAAAAATACTGAATCGATCTAAAATTTGGAATACTCCAATAGTGAAGGAACTTAGGTTGTACCAATGAATACCTCCAGCTCGAACTCCAAAATTGCCATTCTTCGTTCGGAAGTTTCCATAGAAATTAATTCCGAGATTCATGGTAAGAACATTTTCAGCTGCCCCTCCACCTAAATAAGGTGACAATAAAAATAATTCAGTACCAAAGGTTGATTTTCCATTTGGACGACCATAGACATTGAGAGAAAGAGTCGGTTCTCGATATCCATCACCAAATCCATATGCTTTTTCATATGGAGCGAGATTTGGATACGCTTCTGTCATATTTCTCCCGTACATGAATCCACGATAGTAACCAAAGATGGTCATTTTCTGACCTCTTTTCCGTAATTTTTGCCCTACGAAACTAGTATCATAATGAATTCCAGCAATGGTTTTTGTATCAAATGTTGGAAGATCATACTTGGGTAAGACAGTCAATGCTGTGGCTGAATCAGTTGTGACGACTTTTGGATAGTCATCATTTACTGGTGTAGTTGTAAAACTTTTTTGACCAAAAGTTATTACAGTTAATAAGATGAATGAAATACTTAAACTCAATTTTATTTTATTTTTCACATAAAATAAAAGAGTTGATTCCAGGGGAATCCCCCTTGTTTTCGATTTGTAAAGATGAACCATAAAATAATATAGTTTTGTTATTGACAAATTTAGACGGAATAGTTTGGGTGGTAGAAAAATGATATACATCACACTTACATCTTTTTTTTACTTCATACATCATCACTACATCATTGCATTATTATTTTGTTGAATTTGTATTTATTCCTTAATTTTTCGGAAAATTAATTATTTATAGAAATAAAGTTTGGTAAATCATGAAAAAAATCAATTCACTTATTTTTACACTATTATTTATATGTGTAAGTGTTACTCTTCAAAGTCAAGCTCCAGAGGGGCCAATTAAGGTAGAAATGCGGCAAGAAAATGGAAATTGGCAATTATATAGAGGTGGTAAACCATACTATATTAAAGGTGTAGGCGGGCAATCAAATTTAGATCGTGCTGTGAAGTATGGAGCCAACTCAGTTAGAACTTGGGGAGCTGGAGAAGCTATAGCAATTTTGGATGATGCTCATGCAAAAGGATTAACGGTCCTGTTTGGATTGTGGGTTGGGTGCGAACGACAAGGATTTGATTACGATGATGCGAAGGGGGTTCAAGCACAATTGGAAAGATTTACGGAGGTGGTGAAAGAGTTTAAAGATCACCCAGCAATTCTAATGTGGGGAATCGGAAATGAGATGGACTTATTTTATTCAGATTTTAAAGTTTGGAATGCAGTTGATGATATTGCTAAAATGGTCAAAGAGATAGATCCTAATCATCCTACGATGACTGTTACAGCAGGTTTGGATGTTGCAGAAGTTCAATTAGTAATGGAGCGTGCTCCTCATATTGATGTTTATGGAATTAATACTTATGGTGGATTAATCGGAATTGATAAAGAGATGCGAGCTTATGGTTGGGACAAACCTTATGTAATTACAGAATGGGGACCCAATGGACATTGGGAGGTAGCTAAGACTAAATGGGGAGTGCCTATAGAACAAACTAGTACTGAAAAAGCAGCTGATTATAAAAGACGATACGAATTAGGAATTGCTAGAGATAAAGAAATGTGTGTCGGATCGTACGTATTCCTTTGGGGACATAAACAAGAGACCACACCAACTTGGTATGGGGTGTTTTTGGAAGATGGATCGGAGACAGAAGTGATGGATGAATTAGAAAACTCTTGGAGTGGAAAATATCCTAATAACAGATCTCCACATATTGCTTCTATGACTATGGAAGGAAAAAAAGTTCAAGAAAGTGTCTATGTCAAGCCAAAGGCTAAGGTTCAATTTAAGATTAATA
>CAJQQY010000377.1 GCA_905480595.1 uncultured Saprospiraceae bacterium
AAGCGGAAGACAATCCGACGATTCCGCCACCGATGATAATTACTTTTTTCATAATTTAAATCGTAGCGGGACTTTCCAAGTCCCACGAAAAAATATTGGATACGGAACCTGGAAAGTCCCGCTACTTGAAATTTATATCACTTGAAAACCATGAGCATAAGGATCATCATCATCTATTATTATTGTATTGAATCCTGTTACTTTTGCCCAACCTTCGATACTTGGAATAATTGCATCAATATCTCCAACTTTGGTTACATCCTCTACTCTTCCAATAAATTGACTTCCTATAATACTTTCATGAACAAAAGAATCTCCTTTTTTTAATTTTCCTTTGGCTGCCCATTGAGCCATTCGAGCAGATGTCCCGGTTCCGCAAGGGGAGCGATCAATTGCTTTGTCTCCATAAAAAACTGCATTGCGAGCATCTGCATTTTCAGCCATCGTCGAGCCTGTCCAAAGCAAATGACTCAATCCTGAAATCGTTTCATTTTCAGGGTGAACGAATGTATATTTTTCATTTATTCTTTTTCGAATAATTGGGCTCCATCTAATCAAATCTCCAGCAGTATAATTTTGAATACCTGAAAAATTCTTTTGCTCATCAACAATCGCATAAAAATTTCCTCCGTAAGAAACATCCATTTTTAACATCCCTAAATCTGGACATTCGATTTCAATATTTTCAGCTGCGAGGTAAGATGGGATATTGGTAAGTTTTACAGATTTTACTTTTTGTCCTTCTTTTTTGTATTCGACTTTGACTAAACCTGCGGGAGTTTCCAATCGAAGATACCCTTCTTTTTTTGGAGTAACGAGACCTTGTTCGAGTGCGATGGTTACTGTTCCGATTGTTCCATGACCACACATTGGAAGGCAACCACTTGTTTCGATAAATAAAACTCCAACATCATTTTGAGGATCGGAAGGTGGATATAAAATACTACCCGACATCATATCATGACCTCGAGGTTCAAACATTAAACCTTTGCGAATCCAATCAAATTCTTTTAAAAAATGTTGACGCTTTTCACTCATGTTTTTTCCTTCCAAGTTTGGTCCGCCGCCAGCGACGACTCGAACTGGATTTCCACAGGTATGTGCATCTACGCAGAAAAAAGTTTTTGATGACATGTCTCTAAATTATTTTATTTCAATTTTTCATAAACCAATTTCGCTGCAGCCAAATCCTCTAACGCGTGGCCTACTGACTTAAAAAATGTAATTTCAAAATTATCTTTTCGGCCAATTTTTTCACCTCGACACAACTCAAATAAGTCTGCACAAATATTTTCTTTTTTTAAAATTCCATTTTCTAAGGGAATTGAAATATCTCCACTTTCATGCATTCCATCATAAGTATCTACAAAAACTGAACTCCTCAAAATAGCTTCATTATCTGTTTCTCGCATATCAGGTCGATACGCTCCAACCAAATCTAAATGTTGGCCTGCTTTTAATTTTTTTCCAAAAACCAAAGGAGTTGGACTAAGTGTTGCACAAGAAATTATATCAGCTTTTTCAATTCCTTCCTCGATATTCTTTATAGGAAAAACATCAAAATTGCTCCTTTCTGAAAATTGTAAATGTTTTGTTATAAAACTAGCAACAGCTTTTGCTTTTTCAAAATTCCTACCCCATACATAAACTCTTTCTATCGGTCGAACGGATGAATGTGCTCGAATTAATTCAGGTGCCAAAGCTCCCGTTCCAATCATCAATAAAGTCTTACTATTTTTTTTTGATAAAAAACTAGATGCGAGAGCAGAAGTGGCGGCAGTTCGCTGAGCAGTCAAAGTTGTTGCATGTATTTGTGCCAAAGGCATTCCTTTGTGTGCATCAAACAATGTATAAACTCCATGAATTGAAGGTAAATCATATTGTCCATTTTTTGGAGAAACGGTAACCATTTTGACTCCTAAATAATTTCCAACTTGCCATGCAGGCATCAAAAGCAAAGTAGATTCGACACCTTCTTGTGGATTTTTATAATTATGATGATGTCGAGTCGGAACAATATATTTTTCTTGAAAAGCTTCTCGCAAAGCTCCAATCAAAATTGAGTAATCTAAATTAGTCTCAAGTTGCTCCTGCGAAATATTTATCATCAAAATAAATTTTCATGTAGCGGAATTTCCCCAAATTCCGTAAAATTAGTACAGGATTTGGGAGAACCCCGCTGCGTTTATGTTATCGGATTTTTAGTCCATTCGCCATTGACCAATCTCCAAATTTTATTCAAATTTTCATCTTTCAGTTCCAATGGCAAAACATTTGATTGCCAATTTTGGAAACACATTGGTCGTGCAAATCTTTTGATCGCTCCCGTTCCAACTGAAGTAAATCGACTGTCTGTCGTTGCTGGGAATGGTCCACCATGATGCATCGAGTGACAAACTTCAACGCCGGTTGGAACATTATTAAAAATGACTCTTCCCGCTTTTTCTTTCAACTCATTGATCACATTATAATGTCTTGAAAACTCATCATCTTCTCCCATCAATGTGGCCGTCAATTGACCATGCAAATTCAAAACAACTTCCATCAATTCTTCCTCTGATTGACATTTTACAACTAAAGTGAAAGGGCCAAAAACCTCTTCTTGCATATTTTTATTTTTCAAAAAATCACTTGCAGAAACAGAGGCAACTGTTGGTCGTCCTGTCGATTTATTTCCTTCATCACTTGAGACTCCCTCCATTTTTACACCTTCTTGCTCCAATAAACTTACTCTCCCTGCTTCGTAATTTTTGCAAATATTTTCATTGAGCATCGTGCTCGGAATTACTTTTTCAAAACCATTAACGAGGTGATTGATAAAAGAATTTAAATGTTCATTTTCAATTCCAATCAACAATCCTGGATTGGTACAAAATTGTCCAACGCCTAAGTTTACTGATCCAACATATTGATTAGCCAATGCTTCATTTCTATTTTCCAACGCCTTTGGCAAAAGAATAACAGGATTGATACTTCCCATTTCTGAAAAAACAGGAATTGGAATTTCTCTTTGATTCGCAGCATCAAATAATGCTTTCCCTGCTCGGTAGGAACCAGTAAATGCAACTGCTTTTGTCAAAGGATGCTTAGCTAATGCTTGACCTAATTCTACTCCAGTTCCATTCAAAGATGAGAAAACTC
>CAJQQY010000378.1 GCA_905480595.1 uncultured Saprospiraceae bacterium
GAGAAGTCCGGAAAGAGATATGTGTATTTTAAAAAGCACTATTTCGATAATGTAGATTTGGGAGATCCGCGAATATTGAGAACTCCATTTTTGTTTCAACGAGTGAGTTATTATATGGAAAAATTGACTTTTCCAGATCCCGATACGATAATCGTCTCGGTTGATTATTTGTTGGGAAAAATGCAACCAGCTGAAGAGACTTTCAAATATTACTTGATCCATTTTTTAAATAAATATGCTAGTTCAAAAGTAGTTGGACAAGATAAAGTGTATGTTCATATCGCAGAGAATTATTATTGCAAAGGATTGGCTCCTTGGACTGATGAGGAACAGTTAGCTAAGATTTGTGATAATGCTCGAAGATTGAAACCAATCTTGATCGGGAAAAAGGCAAGAGATATTAAGACTAGAGATAAAGAAGGAAAAAGTCACAATCTATATGACTTCGATACTGAATATACCATCCTTTATTTTTGGGCATCAGACTGTGGACATTGTAAAAAAATGACTCCGTTTCTAATTGATTTTAATGAAAAATATAAATCAAAAGGAGTTTCAATTATGACGATTTGTAAACCTAAAAGTGGAGAGTACAAAGAATGTTGGAAGTATATAGATGAGTATGATAATATGGGAAATATGTTAAATACTTATGATCCATCTAATCGTGCACAGATTTATTATAATGTTCGTTCGACACCTTATATGTTTATTTTAAATAAGGATAAAGAAATCATCATGAAAGGAATTGGTGCGGATCAGTTAGACGAAGTAATGGATGAAATCATCAAGAGAGAACAAAAGAAGAACGAACCGAAGAGATAAATTTTATTATATTTGAATAGGTAAAAAGCCATCATCAATCTTAGCTGGATTGATGATGGCTTTTTTACTTAAATTCTAGTTCATCATTAATTGACATTTATAACTTTCTCTAAGTATGGAAATTATAACACTTGAAGGGATACCTCTTTCAGAAATAACAGTTTGTTTTAATGAAGCCTTCTCAGATTATTTTATAAAATTTAGTGCCACCGAATCATATCTTCAACAACGTTGGAAAGGAGCAGGGGTTGATTTTTCTTTATCAGCAGGTGTTTCAGATAATGGAAAGTTAGTTGGATTTATTGTCAATGGAATCAGAGATTGTAATGGAATGAAAACGGCATATAATACAGGAACTGGTGTTATACCAAGTCATCGTGGAAATGGGTTAACTGAAAAAATGTATCAATTCTTAAAACCCAAATTTAGAGAAAATGGAATGCAGTCATTGCTCCTAGAAGTAATTCAGGAAAATGAGAAAGCAATTCATCTTTATGAAAAAGTAGGGTTAAAAATCAAAAGAGGATTGTATTGCTATAGTGGAGAAGTAAAAGTTGAAATACCTAAGACAACTCAAGATAAAGTTTTTAAAAAATTAGAAATACCTGAATGGGATTCGTTTAAATCCTTTTACGATTTTGAACCAGCTTGGGATAACAAAAATATTGCAATCAAAACTTGTGAAGAACTTTTCTCATTTTATGGAGTTGAAAAAAATAAAAAACTCATCGCCTTTGCTATTGTAAAGGATAAAAATTTAAACCTATCTCAATTTGGAGTTCATCCTGATTTTAGAAATCAAGGTGTTGGTAAGTTTTTATTTTACCACCTTTCTACACTCTATTCTTCCCTAAAAGTCATTAATGTAGACGCTTCTGCAGTTGGTGTTATAAAATTTATAGAACGTGTTGGATTAAAGAATACAGTAAACCAATACGAAATGGTATCATATTTGTAATAATAAAATATGTAAATGGTTTACGATTAATTTATTACGTATTCCAATTAATTTTATTTTATAATTAAATTATTTCACACTATGAAGTTTGAAGTTTTTCAAAGTCCAAAGGACAAAAAGCACTATTTCCGATTAAGAAATAACAAAGGTGACATCGTAATGAAAAGCCAAGGTTATTCTACAAAAAGAACTTGTATCAATGGTATCGAATCTGTTCGTAAGAACAGCCAAGTGCCAGAACGTTTTGACGCTAAAGTAGCGAAGAATGGTAAACACCACTTCAATATTGTAGCTCGTAATGGACAGGTTGTAGCAACTAGTTCAAGATGGGACGTACAAAGACAATGCAAAACTACAATGACTTCTGTTAAGAAAGCAGCAGTTAAAGCAAAAGTAGAAATGGTAGCAAAATAATTTTTGCCACCTCATACAGAAATAAAAAAACCTTTCCTTCTCAATAGAGTCGGAAAGGTTTTTTCGTATAAATTAAAAACATAGAATTTTAAAAGTCAGAAAACTTCATCATTCGAAATTCCTTGTTCATTATAGGATATTCCCAATTACATCATTCCAGGCATTCCGCCACCCATTCCTCCATGAGAATGTCCTCCAGCGTCAGCAGCTTCTGGTTTGTCATTGATTACACATTCTGTAGTCAATACCATTCCTGCGATTGAAGCAGCATTTTCCAAAGCAATACGAGTTACTTTAGTAGGATCGATGACACCTGCTTTTTTCAAATCTTCATATTGATCCATTCGAGCGTTATATCCGTAAGCATTTTTCTTCTTTCGTACTTCCATCAAAACTACAGATCCTTCTACACCTGCATTTTCAGCGATAGTTCGTAGTGGAGCTTCTAATGCTTTTCTTACGATAGTGATTCCGATATTTTCATCTTCGTTAGCACCTTCTAATTTATCTAAAGAAGAAATTGCTCTAATTAAAGCAACACCTCCACCAGGAACGATTCCTTCTTCGATAGCTGCACGAGTTGCATGCAATGCATCATCTACTCGGTCTTTCTTCTCTTTCATTTCGATCTCTGAAGGAGCTCCAATGTAAAGAACAGCAACACCACCTGATAACTTAGCTAATCGCTCTTGCAATTTTTCTTTATCGTAATCAGAAGTAGTTGTTTCGATTTGTTGTTTGATTTGGTTGATTCTAGCTTGAATCGCTTTTTTCTGGCCATTACCATTTACAACAGTTGTGTTGTCTTTGTCCACAGTAATTTTTTCACAAGATCCTAAGTGAGTCAATTCAACTTGATCCAATTTGTATCCTTGCTCTTCAGAGATAACAGTTCCTCCAGTCAAAATTGCAATATCTTCCAACATCGCTTTTCTTCTGTCTCCAAATCCAGGAGCTTTTACTGCCACTACTTTCAAGTTTCCTCTTAATCTGTTTACTACTAATACTCCCAATGCTTGAGAATCGATATCTTCAGCAATAATCAAAAGAGGACGACCTGCACCTACTGCTTTTTCCAAAATAGGCACGATGTCTTGCATGTTAGAGATCTTCTTGTCGTGAATCAAAATCAATGGCTGCTCATATTCAGCTACCATAGTTTCTGCATTCGTTACAAAGTATGGAGACAAGTAACCTCGGTCAAATTGCATACCCATTACTTCCTCAACATAAGTTTCAATTCCTCTTGCTTCTTCCACCGTAATTACACCGTCTTTTCCAACTTTACGCATTGCTTCAGCAATCAATTCACCAATTTCAAGATCGTTGTTTGCAGAGATAGAAGCAACTTGAGTAATCTTTTTAAGATCGTTTCCGATAATCTCAGTTTGCTTTTTAAGGTTAGCGATAATTGCTTTTGAAGCTTTATCGATTCCTCTTTTCAAATCCATAGGGTTAGCACCTGCAGTTACATTTTTCATACCTGCATTTACGATAGCTTGAGCTAAAACAGTTGCAGTTGTAGTTCCATCACCTGCTAAGTCAGCAGTTCGAGAAGCAACTTCTTTCACCATTTGAGCGCCCATGTTTTCTACTGCATCTTCCAATTCAATTTCTTTGGCAACTGTAACACCATCTTTAGTGATGTTTGGTGCACCAAAACTTTTTTGAATAACTACATTTCTTCCCTTTGGCCCTAGTGTTACTTTTACAGCATTCGCTAGAGCGTCAATTCCGTTTTTTAGTTTTTCTCTAGCATCAGAGTTAAAGCTAATTTGCTTAGACATATCTAATTTCTTTTTTTGATTTTAATTAAAAATAAATGATCGGAACAATTTTATTGAAAATAGACAATCTCCATTTTCATCTAATTGTTTTTACAAAATGACTAAAATGTCATCTTCTCTCATGATCAAATAATCTTTTCCTTCGTGGCTGATTTCTTGACCTGAATATTTTCCATAAAGGACAACATCACCTTTTTTTACAGTCATTGCGTTGCCATCTTTTCCTGGGCCTACAGAAATAACTTTACCACGTTGTGGTTTTTCTTTTGCGGTGTCAGGAACGATAATTCCTCCAGCAGTAACTTCTTCTGCAGGAGCCGGAAGGACTACTACTCTGTCGTTAATTGGTTTCATACTACAGTAATATGTTTAGTTTATAAATAATTATTTAAGAATATGAAACATAAAGTTTCATGGTTATGTGTACCCTTTATCAGATAGTGTACCATTTGGATTTTACTGCCAAAATTGCTGATTTGAAAAGCCAAATTTTCGGTTTGGATTTTTGAAAAAGAGCTACCTGACGAAAAGGCACGCAAAAGTAGTTTTTTTTTTTTAGAAAGAAGGATGGAGTACCATTGAATATCGAACGATGAAGGCTTTGCTAGGGAATATAAAATCAACGCCCCTCCAAAAATGTCAAACAAATTTGATTAAACTGATTAGCCTGTTCGATGCTCACAACATGTCCACAATCTGGAATAACTGCGATTGACGCATTGTCATGAAGTTGAGAATAAGTTTTGGCAGGCGGTAAAAATAAATGGTCTTGGCTACCCATGATTAACAAATGGGGAATAGCGGTAGGAGTGTGGAAAAAGTGATTGAGTGTTTTATTTAGATTAAAATATAAATTTGTCCATTTCTTGAATTCCTCTACCGTAAGTGCCTGTGATTCTTTGATAAATACATCTCTTGATTTTTTATGATTTCCCCTAGGCATCATAATATAAGCACTCAATTTATAGAAGTTTCGAAAACCAATTATTTTAGCAAAAGTAAGACTAACCCTTGCTAAAATTTTCAACTTCAGATTCAACTTCACGATAGCTCCGGGCATGATGACAGATAAGACGCGCTCGGGATGTAGCAGCCTCATTTGTAAACAAAGGATGGTACCAAGTGATATTCCTACTAGATGGAGTTTAGCGATTTGTAGGTGCTCGGTGATTTCCCATATTTTATTAGCAATACTCTCAAAGGAATAAGTGATTTCATTAAATGATCTACCAGCATTACCGCCGTGTCCAGGCAAGTCCACTATCAATAAATTATATTTTGCACCTAATTGGTTGACTTGTCGCTTCCAAGTCCGGGTACTTCCTCCTGCGCCATGTACTAAAAGAATCCACTCGGTATGAGAAGGATGCTGGTGTGATTCGTAATTTAGCAATTGTTCCATAAATGATTCATTATTAGGAGGTAAAAGAAACTAGAACAAAAGCTGAGTGGTTATGTTTTGATGTATCTTCTAATTTTTCACTAATAGGTATTACTAAATTACGCCGCTGACAAATATTCAATATTCAAAAAAAAATCAAAAAAAAACGGATGCATCATTGCGACACATCCGTTTTTTTATA
>CAJQQY010000379.1 GCA_905480595.1 uncultured Saprospiraceae bacterium
ATGGAATATTCGAAATAATGACAATGATGCGACTTGGGAAAGCACTCCTACTATCGGTCGAGATGGGAAACAGACACAAGCAATTTTCATGAATAATCACAGCTATAATGCTCCTGGTGAAAAAGATGAATTGCATTCTGTGGTGATTGATTTGACAGAAGCAGAAGAACCTTATTTAAGATTCGATTGGTCTTATGCTCAGTTCAATGACAACTTTGCCGATGGATTAGAAGTGATTCTTTCAACTGATTGTGGTGAACACTTTGAGGAAGTTATTTTTGAAAAAGATGGTGATGAATTGGCTACTGTTCCTGATCAAATTTCTGCATGGTTTCCACAAGAGAGTTATCATTGGAAAACCGCAAAAATTGATTTAAGTAATTATATCGGAAACTCGATAGCGATTCGGTTTGTGAATGTGAATGGCTTTGGCAATAATTTATTTTTAGATAATTTTTTAGTTTACGAACGTTCAACTTATCCTGATGCTTCTCTTATTTTTTATCCAGAAGAAAATATGAATACATTTTGTGTTGGAGAAGAAGCGATTACTTTTTTGACCAATTCAAATGTAGAAAATGAATTCTTTTGGAATTTTGGAGCAGCTGCAAATCCTAGTACAAGTGAAGAATATGGTCCACACGTAGTTACATTTACAGAGACGGGAACATATCATATTTCTCTTCGAGTCTTGAATGGATTAGGTTACGATATAGCTGAAACTGAAATTCATATCATTGATGATCCTGTAGCTGACTTTGATTATTCCATAACAGACAACTTAGCTACATTTACGAATCATTCCCTTTTTGGAGATGTTTATCTTTGGGAATTTGGAGATGGATCAACTAGCGCACTTCCAAACCCCACTCATCAATACCAACCTGGTGATATATATACTGCAAAATTAAGTGTCAGTAATATCTGTGGAAAAAGCTCCACTCAGCAAACTTTAATTATCGTTACAGAGACAGAAGATTTAAAAAATAATTTCTTCATCAATGCATACCCAAATCCTTCAGATGATTTTATTTTATTTGAGATGCCTGCATTGAATCATTCTTCAATTCCTCTCGATATTATCGATACTCGAGGAACAACAGTCTCAAGTTTTAAGATTAAAGAAGCGAATGGACTATTTACTCAACGAGTAAATATTTCAGATTTGGCACAAGGAATGTATTTCGCGAGGGTACAGATTGAAGGGCAATTTTTTATAAAACGTTTTGTAAAAGTTTTATAAAAGAAAGAAGGCCCCGTAAAAAATACAAGACCTTCCTCTAAAACGAAACAAAGCTAGTTCTTCAATGAGTGGTGTTATAACAAAAAATTAAAATTTTAAAGTTCCATTTTCAGGTTCACTTAAGGGTAGTTTACTCATTGTCGAACCGGTAGAGTTTCAATTCATCTATTATGTTAATCAATTTTTCTGCGTAACGTTTGTCGGTAGCATATCCTGCTTTTTTTAATCCTCTAGCCCAGCCTTTGTAATCTTCGCTTCCTAGTTTTTTCAAATGTCGATACCGTTTTCCCATCAAAAGTTTACTGTGTGCTCGGTAGCTTTCCCAAGAGGATTTATATTTTCGGAAAAAATCTTTATGTGAGTCATCCGTAAAATTAGCGCAATGTCCTTTTCCACATTTTTTAGAAAAACATTTCATCCCAAAATGATTGTTGTTTTGTCTCGCCAATCGACTATCTCCTGCATTGGTTTCGATTAAACCTTGCGCAAGTGTGATGCTCGCAGGAATTCCATATTTCATCATTTCCTTTTGAGCAACATCTACAAATCTATTGACGTAAGCTTCTTGTTTTTTTCTTTTAGAAGTTTTACTCTTACTTGACTCATTTTTACCAAAAGAATAAGTCATGTTGGAATAAGTGTTGGCGAGGTTGTGGTCTTTGTTTTTTTGAGATGGAGATGTCGTTTTCTCCCTTTTTCTTTTTCGAGTACTTTCAGTTGATTCAACAGATACTTCTTCTACCTGAGCGTAAGAAGTATTCATTGCATTTGGCGTTGGAGATTCACCAAATGGTAATGCTGAAGCGTGGTAAGTATTTGAAGTCGTTCCATTTAAATTTAATTGCAAGTTTAAATCTTTGTGTATTAGTACATATGCAATTAAAACTAAACCGAACATTTTAATCCAATTACGTTTTGCCCATTCTGAAGTTTGTATAAATACCTGCTGCTTGTCGAATGTGAGGGGGATAAATCTTTGAAGCATCGTGTTTCTTTTTATTGATTAAGTAATCCAATTATGAGTATGTTTAATTTTGAAACCTCATCTCCGAATTTTTATATTTTTAGGAAGAAGGGAGCAAATTCATAGTGTAATGAATCCAATTTTAATTCACATTAGTGGCTCCCTTTTCCTAAAAAAGTTTAAAAACCGAGGACATGGTATGTTGTTCTTTCTAGCTAAAACAAATTTACAACAATTTGTTTCAAAAAAGCAAACTTTATTTAAACAATTTGTTTATAAATAAATTGTGCATTCTTACTCCTCACATAAATATCTGATTATCAGCTGTTTAGACTCTCTTTATTTTTGTAAAAAAAGCAAAGAGTTTCTATTCCTTTTTTATTTCTACTACAAAGTCATCTTTACTCTCCTCATCCTATTCTTTTTTTATGAAAATCAACTCGATATACTTTAAGAAAACCTTATATAATATTAAGAGTGCCTTAACGGTATTTTCCTTCAAAACTCTGCAATATTGTTTTATACAAAGGGCGTTAAAACTACTACCCTATATTTTTGAATTAAAATTGCTTATAAATATGAATGCATCAGCTTACGCTTACCACGAAGAGGAAGAGAAAAAAAATAAGAAAAGAGGTTTGTTAATCGCTTTTTATTTTCATGTTGCATTAATCGTTTTAGGGTTATTACCATTTATGGGAAGTATGATGTCGCCTGATCCTTTACCGAAAGACGAAATGACTTTTATCACAGTTGATTTTTCTCAACAAGAAAGTTCTTCTAGTGTTAAGAGCCCAAAGAAAAAAGCAAAGAAAGTCGAGAAGCGAAAAAAGAAAGTGGAGAAACCTGTCAAAAAGGAAGTGCCTAAAGTTAAGCCAGCACCTGCTAAAAAAATATTGACGACTCCTGAACCTGAACCAGCTTTAGAGACTCCAAAAGAGACGACTGAAGTTGCAGAAGAACCAGTAGTGGAAGAACCAGTTATCGAAGAAGCTCCTGCAGAAGTGGAAGAAGTAGAAAATCCAGGAACTGGTAATGGTGAAGTGGAAGAAGTTGGAACTGCTTCAGAAATTGGAAATGATACCGAAACTTCAAGTAGTGGAAATGCAGATAATGGAACTGGTTTTGGGGAAAATGCAGGATCTGGAATTTTTAATAGAAAAGTAATATACCGAGCAGATGTGAAAAAAATTACCCGACTTTCTGGTACTATCGTTATCGAATTATGCATCAACCAACGTGGACAAGTGATTTTTTCAAAACCTGATACAGAGGCTTCTACGATTAAAGATTTTGCTGTAATTAGAAAAGCGGTAGACTTGACTACTAAATATAAATTTGCCAAAGACTATTCTGCTCCTAAAAAACAATGTGGAAAAATGACTTATGTTTTTGAAGGCGCAGGAAGATAATCCAAAAAATAACTGAACAACACTTTTACAACAAACAAAAACCGTGAGCAAATGCGAACGGCACTCGAATCATCGAGTGCCGTTTTTTTCTTGTTTATATAATAAAAAGTATATCTATTTAAACGAACTATAAAGCCTGAAGTAATTAATTCGAAAATGTTTCAATTAACAACTGGTGATATTAATCACCTAGTTAAATATCCTTTGATATTATTTTTATCTGAAACTAATACTTATCTTATAATTATATAAAATAAATATGTACGATAACAAGTGAAAAGAGAAACAAATGTATTAATCCCAGATGGAGAAAAAGCTCCGGCTTTGGATGTTATTCGGTGCTTGTCATCTAATGCAAATATTAATATTCATGTCTTATCTTCTGAAAAATGGGTAGCATCAAGATTCTCTCGACATATTTCTTCCTTCACTATAATTCCAAAAGAGTTAGAGGATCAAGACTTAATAGAAATTTTAAAACAAAATATTCGCAATAAAAAAATTGATGTTTTGTTACCCGTTTTTATCCAGAAAATTAAATTCATTTCCAGATATAAAGAGTCCTTTCAACCGCTGACAAATTTTGTTGTTCCAAACTTAGAAGATTTTATTACGGCAAATAATAAGTGGAAACTCAACAATTTCTTAGAAGAGAATAATATCAAAAAACCAATTACCTACGATATTGATCGTTTAAATGAAGTAAAGGATAATCTTATTTTTCCTGTACTCCTCAAGCCCGTTTATGGTGTAGGTGGTGAAGGAATTATAAAAGTGGAAAACATTAAGGAGCTAATAGCAAAGAGCAAATATATTGACCCCAATGATAAATATGTAATCCAAAATTATATTCATGGGTACGATATAGACATGAGTGTTTTATGTGAAAATGGAAAAATATTAGCATTTACTATTCAAAAAGGGATACTCAAAAGGAATGTCGATTCATTTGAAGCACCTATTGGTATTCAATTTCTATATGAAGATAAAATATTTAATACTATTCAAAAAACGATGACCGCGCTAGATTGGTCAGGCGTGGCTCATATTGATTTGCGTTATGATTCTAATGAAAATGATTTTAAAATCATAGAAATAAATCCTCGCTATTGGGGTTCATTAGAAGGATCAGAAAAAGTTGGAGTAAATTTTCCCTACTTACATTGCTTAACGTCATTAGGGATTGAATATCCTCAACCTGATTATCAATATGAAAGTTATGTCAAAAAAAGTGGCCAACTAAAAATACTCAAATCAAAAATTACTCTACAAAAAGATAGCTACGATTTTACAAAGTATACCTCTTTTATAGCTAATGTTATTGACCCTCTTCCGAAAATATTGATGACTGTTCTGAGTATATTTAAAGTCATCAAATAAAAATTATTAACAAACAGGAACGGCACTCGAAATTTCGAGTGCCGTTTTTCGTTTCTAATAACCGATAATTATTATCTTGATTTCTAATCTTATCTTCTTAACTATAAAAAAATATAATTATGAAAAATAAACTCCTACTCCTTTTCATCTTCTTCTTATTTTCATTTTCTACTTCAAACGCTCAAAGGTATTCTTTGGACGTCGGTCTTTCTTACAGCGCAGCTTTCCCAGCATCAGGTATACATTTAAAATTTGACTCTTGGTTTACTGATAATTTTGGCGCAGCCCTGGAATTCGAAAATTATTTTTTTGAAGGTGAGGATAAATGGAATACCCTGAGTTTTCGACTGAAGTATAATTTTATCAACCGAGAAGGATTTGATTTTTATGCTTTGGGTGGAGCACAGATTATTAATTTTTCTTCAGAAGATCTTTTTGTCAAAGGTGGAGAAACTCATAATGGAACGACCTACACTACTGACTATTCGCTTTCTGGAAATAAAGCTTCTGATATCGGTGGTCATCTTGGAATTGGAGTTGCCAAAATTTTTAACGATCACTTTAAATTTTTTATGGAAAATAAAATTACGTTTAATCCTTTTCTAAAAGATTTGACAACCTTTTCAAATCTGAGTAGAAATCAATTTATACCTACGATTGGTCTTGGATATCAATTTTAAGTTTTCGTAGGTCTGTTTCTCAAAGTCAGCTTGCTACTCAAAAACGGATTTTACATAGTTGAAAATATTAGAGCCATCCCAATTGTAATTGGGATGGCTCTTTTGTGAATCGGTTTTGAAAAACCAACTTACATTTACGCTTCTTGCAATTCTGCTTGATAAGCACTCACTAGAGATTTTTGAATATCAGGAGTCACCGCCATGTATTCACAAAATTTTCGAGTGAATTTTGCTCGTCCTTGAGTAATAGATCGTAAGGTCGAAGAGTACTGATACATTTCTGCAATCGGTACTTTGGCTTTGATTTTTTGATAATGACCATCAGCATCCATTCCCATAATCATGGCACGACGAGTTTGTAAATCTCCCATTACGTCTCCCATCACATCGCCTGAACAAAGTACTTCCACTTCGTAAATTGGTTCGAGCAATTGTGGTCGAGCTTGATTAAATGAATTTTTAAATGCATTCGTCGCTGCCAGCATAAATGCCATATCATTAGAATCTACTGGATGCATTTTTCCATCATAAATACAGACTCGAATGTCTTGACAATATGAACCAGTAAGTGGTCCTTCTTCCATTTTTGACATCACACCTTTCTTGATGGCATTAGAATATTTCGCATCTATCGAACCTCCGACAATACACCAAAGGAAAACCAATTTTCCGCCCCAAGGCAATTCGTCTTCTTCTGTTTTTCTCACATTCAATCCAGCAGGTGGAGCCATTCCTTCATGGTATGGTTCAATGCGCATATGCACTTCTCCAAATTGTCCAGAACCTCCACTTTGTTTTTTATGCCGATAAACATCACTCGCTTCTTTGGTAATTGTTTCTCGATAAGAAATTTTTGGACGAATGAATTCCATCGAAATATTATTCACTTTCTCGATTCGATACTTAGTGATATCCAAGTGTAATTGTCCTTGTCCGTGAATGATCGTCTGTTTTAAAGTGGCAGATTGTTCGACAATTAAAGTAGGATCTTCTGCTGCAATATGATGCAATGCTTTGACTAATTTTTCCATATCCGCTTTGCTCGGTGGACTTACCGCAGTACGAATCCGAGGCTCTGGAAAATGAATTGGATCGATTTTTATTGTCGAACCTTTTCCTCCCAAAGTATCATTTGTCAAAGCTTCTTTTAATTTTACAGTAACACCAATATCTCCTGCACATAAATCATCAACCGCATCTCTTACCTTTCCATTGGCTTCATATAATTGTCCAAATCGTTCTCCATTTCGAGTTCGAAGATTATGCAATTCTGTTCCTCCTTTTAATCTACCTGAGTAAACTTTGAAATAAGAAACTGTACCAACTCGAGGTTCAGACATCGTTTTATAAATAAAAACAACTGGCTCGCCGTTTGAATCACATTTTAAAGTTCCTCCATCTTCTAGCAATGCATCTGGTGAATCTGCAGGTGATGGAGCAATATCATTGATGAATCCCATGATTCTACCACTTCCCATATTTCGAGTTGCAGAACAACAGAATACTGGAAAAATACTTTGATTTGCTAAAGCGATAGTCAACCCTTTTGCCAAATCAGATTCATTTAAATTACCTTCTTCAAAGAATTTCTCCATTAACCCTTCCTCATTTTCTGCCGCAGCCTCAACTAACTGATTATGAATTTCTTGAGCTCTTTCCATTGCGGATTCTGGGATAGGTTGTTTTTCAGGTTTGCCTCCTCCATCTGGGAAAACATACATCGTCATTCTCAAACAATCGACGATGGAATTAAATCCAATCCCAGTATGCATTGGAAATTGAACTGGAATTACCTTGTTGCCAAATCGTTGTTTGGCTTGTTCTAAGGTCGTGTCATAGTCTGCCTTATCAGAATCTAATTGATTGATCACAAACATGGCAGGTGTTTTATATTTTTCAATATACTCCCACATCAATTCTGTTCCTACTTCAACTCCTCCTTTCGCATTTAAAAGCATCAAAGCAGTATCTGCCACTTTCAAACTCGAAGTAACTTCCCCAATAAAATCATCAAATCCTGGAGTATCAATAATATTGATTTTACAATCTCTCCATTTTACATGCATCAACGAACTGAAGATAGAGTTACCTCTTTCCATTTCAATGAATGTGTAATCAGATGTCGTGTTTTGATCTTCCACCGTACCTCTACGGTTAAGTGCACCTGATTCGAATAACATGGTTTCTGCAAAGGTGGTTTTACCGCACCCTGGATGTCCGAGTAGAACTACGTTCCGTATATTCTTCGTATCGTAAGCCATAGGTAAATTGAGTTTTTGTAGGATAAAAAACTCTTTTGAAAAGGTAGGATAAAAATTTAAACGGTAGCTTGATTATGTGATAAGTTAATCAAGTTGGAATCAGTAAAAACAGGCGATTAGCAAACGCTAATCGCCTATTTCAATACCGGCATATATGTTCAAATTTTTTGTCCATTTTCGAAAAGTGATTTTTTATTCCGTGGTTAAAAAATAAAAAAATATAGTTTTGACTACTCCTTAATAAGTAGCCAGATGAAGTTAAGAAATAAAAACTAAACAGACAAAAATTCGTCATACAAAAACAATTTTAGAATAAAATTT
>CAJQQY010000380.1 GCA_905480595.1 uncultured Saprospiraceae bacterium
CGGGAAAAAGCAATGTCATTGGGAGTGCCGATTCATACCATTGATCAGACCATTAGAAGTATGGTCATTGGGAGTTCGGTAGGGAAATTTCAAAATTCAAAAGGGGAAGAATATAACATGGTTTTGCGGTACGATTTTGAAGAACAATTCAAAGTTGAAGATTTTGATAAAATTTCTGTTAAATCTCTAAATGGATTTTTCGTCCCGCTCAAGCAACTAGCAGAAATGGAATTCAAGCAAACGGCAAGTAGCATTGACCATACAGATATGGATCGTACGGTGAAAATTTATACAGATTTGGGAACAGGATATTTAGTAAATGACTTGTTGGAAAAATTGCGTCCTTCCTTGGATGAAATCGCTTGAAAAAAAGGATACAGCTATAAATTTGAAGGAGAAGTAGAAGATCAAAGTGAATCTTTTGGAGGATTGGGCATTGCTTCGCTTTTGGCACTTTTCCTTATTATGAGTGTCTTGATTATTCATTTCCAATCATTTAGTCAACTGCTGATTATTTTTTCAGCATTACCTTTAGCATTCATTGGAGCGATTGTCGCGCTATACCTAACGGGCAATCCATTTTCATTTACAGCGGTAGTAGGCTTGACAAGTTTGATAGGAATTGCTATCAATAATTCGTTGGTTTTAGTTGACTATGCTAATCAACTGAGGGATGAAGGAAGTAGTATTTTGGAGGCTGCACATCAATCTGCGAAGATTCGTTTTATTCCAATTTTCATGACCACTTTGACTACTGTTTTAGGATTGCTTCCGCTGACTTTGAGAGGTGGCTCGATGTGGGCACCGATGGGTTGGGTCATCATAGGAGGATTAATTTCGTCTACCATTTTTGTGTTGATAGTCCTACCTATTTTCTATCAATGGTTTACTTCGTCAGCGTCCAAAAGTAAAATGAGTTGATAAATACAGCAACAATTTATTGTTTAAAACTATGCTGAATATTCATTTCCAAATTTTTATAACAATCTAATTACAAGTTATGGAGACATTATCTTCCATCAATCATTATGTAGCCTCTTATTTTGCAGCACTAGCTGGAGGAGAAATTTTAATCCTCCCTATTATCGTTGCAATCAAGATAAGTTCCACTAATTTTTTTGGAGCGATGGCAGCCGCATTTGCTGGAACACTTACAAGAGACTGGGTCGTGTTTTTATTATTTCGAAAAAAAGGAAGGCAAATTTTGATTAAAAAACAGAAATTTAAAACAAAAATTCTACGGGTAGAAAAGTTATTAAATAAGCATGGTACAAATGTTTTTTGCGCTTATCGATTAATGTTTGGATTGGTCAATATTGTTTTGATGGTATTAGGAATAAGCGGACTTTCTTTCAAAAAATTTGCGGTGCTCAGTTTAATCAGTAACTTCATTTTTATAGTGATGGTAGGAGGTTTTGGCTATTTCTTCACAGAACTTATGATAGAAACAGTTGCGTGGATACATCAAAATAAAATATTTGGTTTTGGTGGATTTGCAATCCTTATTTTGTTTTATCTTTTTGTAAAAAAATGGAAAACCTTTCTTGTGGCGAAACGAATACTTTGACAGTTTGTTTAGTATTCTATTACGGATAAAATTAACTACAGTATGCTTGCTAAAGCAAATATTTATTTTTAAGAATGCGGTTGTCCGGGTATATTTTCACTTCTTTTAACGTATTTATAAACTTGAAAAGAAGTCATGATAACTTTTATTAAAATAATTTCAGGATGAAAAATTCTTACCTATCCTAAAGATCAGTTGAAAGTTAGTTTTATAATGTACCAAGCTATCAAAAATTTAGTGACCAATTGAATCGGCCTCTCCATCTCCATCTCCATCTCCATCTCCATATTTTATAACTATTGACATACTTATTTCATTCACCTCGTCGAACTCACCTATGTATTAATCGAAAATAGAAACAATTAATCTTTGAATCCTTTCTAAGTTACTAAATTGGGAGTGAAACCAACTTACTTCTACATAAATGAATATTTCAATACAAGGGCTCCATAAAAAATATCCTAACGGAAACCAAGCATTAAAAGATGTCAACCTTGAAATCAAGGAAGGCATGTTTGGGCTACTGGGACCTAATGGTGCAGGAAAATCAAGCTTGATTCGAATCCTAGTTAGTTTGATGAAACCAAGTAGTGGGCAAGTAATTGTCAATGGAAAAGATGCCGCTAAAAACAGAGCGTATGTTAGAAGCATGTTAGGGTACTTACCGCAAGATTTTAGCTTTTTCTCTAATCTTAAAACCTACGAATTTTTAGATTATTCCGCCCGACTGGCAGGAATGAACAGTAGGCGAAAACGTAATCAAGCCGTAGATAAACTATTAGAAGATGTTGGTCTTTTTGATGTGCGAAGCCGTAAAGCCAGCAAACTCTCAGGTGGAATGAAGCGCCGTTTAGGAATTGCTCAAGCACTCATAAATGAACCTCAAATTATAATTGTTGATGAACCTACTACTGGTCTTGATCCAGAAGAACGAATTCGTTTTCGAAATCTTTTGGCTCGACTGGGTTCCCAAGATGTAAGTATCATTCTTTCCACCCACATCGTTGCAGATATTTCTAGTATATGTGAACATATGGCTCTTTTGAATAAAGGCCAGATTGCTTTTTCTGGTCCACCAGAAGAACTGATTCGTCAGGCGCAGGGTCATGTCTGGTCTATTTATGCCACCGAAAAAGAATATTTAGAAATAAATCAAAAATATGAAGTAGTGGCGACCGTGATGATGAAAGATGGTTGGAAGATAACAGTTGTTGCCGATGAAGTGATAGGATATGACGCTGAACCAGTTCATCCTAATCTAGAACATGCTTATGTTTATTTTGTAGAACACACTTTGAAAAAAGTATAAGTTGAAAAATTACTTAAGACAAACTCGAAACCACAATAAAATGTAAAATGGCCTCAACCATCTTAACCATCGCAAAATACGAACGAAAAATCCTACTACGTAGTTGGTTTTTTCGAATATTCACAGCACTAACGCTGTTTTTCATCTTCGTATTTAATATGGGACAAATCTCTGAAGTTGGAGACCGAACGTGGATATATCGAGCAGTTCCTTCCAATATGCCTTATGTTGCCATTTACCTTTTAAATATTGGACAGGCTATCATTGCCGTTTTTCTGTCTGCTGAATTTATCAAAAGAGATCGCAAGCAAGATACAACAGAGGTATTTTATGTTCGCTCCATGAGTAACGCTAGTTATATCTTGGGAAAAGCATGGAGTATATTATCCCTTTTTCTGTTGGTTAATATAGCAGCATTATTATTAAGTCTGATTTTTAATTCATTAGCAGTAAATACTTATATCGATTGGCAAGCATTCCTGTATTATCCTGTGCTAATTTCTATTCCCACATTGGTTTTTATTATAGGTTTGTCTTCCTTGATGATGAGTATCATTCGAAATCAGGCATTGACTTTTGTCATACTGGTGGGGTACATTTTCACTAGTTTGATTTACTTAAAAAGTTCTTTTAATTACCTCTTTGATTACATGGTTTTTTACCAGCCTATGTTTCATTCACAAATTACGGGTTTTGGAGATTGGGAAACCATTTGGACACTACGTGGAATGTATACTTGCTTTGGTCTGGGATTTATATTTATAACTATTCTCTTATTAAACCGACTTCCTCAATCAAAACTACAAAACCTAATGTCTGCGATATTGGCAATAGTATTTATAGGTGGTGGAATTTATTTGGGGAATCAACATTTGAATCGATATTATCAAAGTATAGAACTTCCTCAACAGATGATCGCTCTGAATAATGAGTATCTTTCTAATGCTCAAATTGATATCAACGATCACGAAATTTTATTGACGCAAGCAGCGGATGGAATTAGTGTGGAGTCCAAAATGATTGGTAAAACCAAAGCAGAAAGTAAAGAATTTGTTTTTAATTTAAATCCGGGTTTAAATGTAACCGCTGTCAAGGTAGAAGGACAGCCAATCAAATTTGAGCGAAAGTTGCAACTACTTTTGATCCAATTTGATAAAGTAATTCCAGCGGAGACAACAATTAATCTCCAAGTAAATTACGCTGGCTCTATTGATGAAAAGGCGATGTTTATAGATGTTGATCAAAAAACAAAATCCAAAAAATCTGATAATTTTCTTTTTGACATTGGAAGAAGATATGCATTTATACATCCCAATTTTTTATTATTGACTCAAGAAGCTCAATGGTATCTACAAGCTGGAGTCGGATATAGTACTGTTAGTGCATCCTGGTTTCGAAAGGACTTTATCGACTACAAATTGACGGTCAAGACTTTACCGGGAATGATTCCTGTTTCTCCTGGTCAACTCAAAAATTTGGCTGAAGATACTTATTCCTTTGAACGTAATTTTGCAATTCCGCAACTGTCCTTATCCATCGGCAATTACCAAAAGAAAAGCCTAGAAATTGATAGTCTAGAATTTTCCGTTTATCATATTGAAGGGCATGATTATTTTAAGGATGCCTTTCCTGATATTCGTGATACTTTACCTTCCATTATCTTGGAGCGCCTACGTGACTATGAACGTAAAACAGATTTGAAATATCCTTTTAAAGAATTTTCCATAGTAGAAGTTCCAGGGCAATTCAAATCTTTTGATCGTACTTGGACATCTATTCATCAGAATAACCAACCCGGGTTAGTTTACTTTCCAGAAAAAGCTTTGTTCAGCAGAAGAAATGATTTTAATGGTTATTCTAAACGTATAAAAAGATGGGGCAGAAATAGAAACAAGACCAAGGAAGAACTTCAAATAACTGTACTATACGAATTTTTAGATCTGTTTTATCGCTTCAAGGATGTCGATACTAATTCCAATAGTCAAGGGACTGAAGTGGAAGAAACGATTAATCCTTATTACCAGTTTGTACAATTTTATGAAATGAGTAATAACCTCGATTCGGAGTATTGGCCTGTTCTAAACCGAGTGTTTGAATCCTATCTCAGAGGTTCAAAAAATGAAGGGCCAGAATGGGTTCGACGAAATAGTGGAAGTACTCAAAATGAACTCGCAAATATGGTTTTGCAAGAAAAGACCTTTGCTGAAATTCTTAATCTAAAAGAAAATCAAGAGTTAATTGACAATGTCATTGAATTGAAAGGAGAAACATTGTTCTCTATGATTCAAGCCAAAGCTGATACAGATCAGTTCCGAACTTTTATTAGTGAACTACTTGTGGAAACCCGTTTTCAAAATCTACCATTCGAGGAATTTAATGAAAGACTTCAAAAGGAATTTGGAGTTGATTTATCTAACCAAATGGAAAAATGGTTCAATGAAATTCAACTCTCCCGTTATCGGATTAGTACACCCATTGCAGAAAAAGTGTTGGCAGGAAACAAAGAAATGATTCGAGTCAGTTTCAAGGTGACCAATGATGGAGCAGCAGAAGGAGTTATAAAAGTTACTCTACGTCCAGACGAAAACTCAGACAACGAAAAATTACTTTACCTCGAACCAGGGCAAACTAAAGAAGCTTTTTATTTGACAGTTAAGGAACCGACGGGTATTCATTTCAACACCCTAAGTTCAGGAAATTTGCCTAATCAGATTGAATACAATTTTGAACAAATTGGTAAAAGCTCTGCTAAAAATGCAAAAGAAGAAGAATCGATTATTGAGGAACCACTTGTTTTGGTCAATAAAGGAGAAATCATTGTTGATAATGAAAGTCCTGATTTTGAATTTTCTCACTTTGAAGAAGTTAGCCGCCTACGAAAATGGTTGAAACCAAAAGAAGGAGATGGTTTTAAATATAAAGGAACTCGTGTTTGGCGACCACCTTTAAATTGGACGGCTACGACCAACGATAAATTTTTTGGAGAATTTATTCGCTCTGCATTTTACATAAAAGCAGGGGATGGATCTAAAAGTGTTAAATGGAAAATTCCAATTGAGGAACCTGGTCGATACGAAGTGTACTATCATGTTTACAAAGATCGATCCTTTAGATGGAATCGGGATACAAAGGGAAATTATCACTTTTCTATTCCTCATCAGAATGGAACAGATCATCCTACCATAGAACTGAGTAGGCAAAGTCCACCTGGATGGACGGCTTTAGGAGATTATACTTTTTCATCTGATACAGTTACTATTTCCTTGAGTAATGAAACTAAACTAAGAGCCATCTTTGCTGATGCGATCAAATTGGTAAAAATGGATTAGAGATTATTATTAAAATTTACGATTATGAATAGACTCCCAGTAGTTAACTTTTTTCGCCTTTTCTCTTTCGGGTTGTTTGGGCTATGTTTCGTCTTCAATTCTTCCGTGTTTGCACAAACACCAATCTCTTTATCCAATGCATTGGATATTGCGGAATTAGGAAGTCCTTCCATCAGAAGGTCCTTGCTAAATATAGAACAATATCAACATAGTCTGCGAGCTGAAAGAGCCTCGTTAAAATCTAGGTTTTCATTGACGCTTGATCCTTTTAGTTATAGTAGAAACAGACAATTTGATGAGCAGTTTTCACAATGGTTTACCAATACAAGAGTTAACTCTTCAGGTACCTTTCAGGTAGAGCAACCGATTTTAAAAACTGACGGCTCTATTGGCTTATTCAATACTTTTGGTTGGCGAAATAATAAAACTGACATTGCCAGTTTTGGTGAAAATTCTAATAAAGCTTTTTCCAATAATTTATATCTAGTCATTAACCAACCACTATTTACTTACAATCGTCGACAGATGGCTTTGGATGAATTGGAACTCAATTATGAAAACGCAAATTTGGACTATGCGATCCAACGATTGGCTTTGGAAAAAACAATTACGAGTCAATTCTTTGATGTTTATCTAGCTCAGTTGAATCTAGATATCTCCCGTGAAGAATTGGAAAATACTTCTAAAAATTTTGAGATAATCAAAATTAAAGTCGAAGCCAATTTATTAGCAAAAGAAGAATTATACCAAGCGGAATTAAACTTTGCCAATGCCCAGTTATCGGTTCAGGACAATGAGTTAGGATTGGCTAATGCCGAGGAATTATTCAAAAGAGAAATAGGGATGAACCTGGATGAAAATATTCAGTTGGTCACAGAATTGGATGCTGCTGAAGTTATTGTTGATTTAGAAAAAGCTATTGAATATTCATTGAAATCTAGATTAGAACTTAGGCAACGCCAAATTAATATTGACAAATCTCTTTTCGAAATGGAAAGAACAAAGTCCATGAATGAATTTAGAGCCGACCTTCAATTGACCTTAGGAATCTTCGGCGATAATGAAGATTTTGGTCAAGTATACAATTCTCCAACTAGTAACCCTAGTGTTGGGCTTTCACTCAATATTCCAATTTGGGATTGGGGCGAACGTAATGCACGAATTCAAGCGCAAGAAGTCTCTTTGAAAAGTCAAAAACTGGAACTCAAAGAAGATGAAAAACAAATCAGAATGGATATTCGCCGTGCTTATCGTAGTGTCCAAACTCAGATGCCTCGAATCGAAATTGCAAGAAAGAATGTAGAAAATGCAGAGCGAACCTACGACATCAATAATGAAAGATATATCAATGGTGATTTATCAGGTATTGATTTGAATCAATTTCAAACTCAATTGTCGAGTAAAAAAATAGAGTTAGCTCGATCACTAATTAATTATAAAACCCAATTGCTTGATCTCAAAATATTGACCTTGTATGATTGGGAGAAACAAGAACCCGTTTCGATAGCTTTACCTAGAGACTAGCTTCAGATTCTAAGAAAAAAATTTCAAAATAGTTTCTTAGCTGTCTTGCACACTTTCAAAGTACTAGACAGCTTGGATACGAAAAAAACAAAGAATAGTGAAAAATCATATTTACCTTATCACTTTCATCACGCTGACCTTGTTTGCTTGCGATCAGCCAGAAGAAGAAAGCCCAAGAATAGATATAGCCGCACCTGTATCCGTTCTTCAAATAAAAACTGATAAACTATCTCGCTATACCATTGCGACTGGAAATGCAATGGCAGATAAAGAGATGGAAATATATGCTAAGTTGGGTGGTGAATTCCATTTGAAAAATCATCCAAAATATAATCGTCCTTATAAACTAGGAGATCGCGTAAAAGCCGGACAAGCGTTTATGGAAATAAAGGACAAGGAATATGTCAACGCTATTGGCCTTGAGTCAAAAAAAATGAATTTAGAGTTGGCTGAAAAAACCTACCTAAATCAAAAGTCCGTCTTTGAAAAAGGAGGGGTTACGGAACGAGAACTCAAAAATGCGGAGCTTCAAGTTACCACAGCAAAAAATGATTTGGAAAATGCTCAAATTAGATTGGAGAAAATGAAAATGGATATTCCAATTTC
>CAJQQY010000381.1 GCA_905480595.1 uncultured Saprospiraceae bacterium
TTTTATCTCATAAGTGGCTTTTTTTCAACGATTTATGAATTTTTTTTTGTTTTTATAAGTGAGAAAAAATCTTTTTTTGCCAAAAATGAAAACTCCATTATAAAAATGGCCATTTTTTCATTTTCTCAAAAAAAAATGAAAGTAGGTTTACCTTGATATAAACTTGAGTTTTGAGTATTTAAAATATCGAGAATAAGATTCCTTTATTTCGTCTTTTGAATGAAAAAATAAGCCAAATTCTGACTCTTATTTTTCTCTTTAAAAAAGGTGAAATTGGAGGATTTTATTCAAGAAAAATCGACTCAAAAGATTTAGCATTTTTTAATACAATAAAACTGGTTACCCAAAACTTTATTCTCATTGCTTTAGTTATATTTGCACAAAATCTATTTCAATCTATGATGTTATCAATGACAGGCTATGGCCAAGCTTCTGGAAGCTTTAAAGAAAAAAAAATCTCTATTGAACTTCGCTCTCTCAATAGTAAGTTTTCTGATGTGCGATTTAAAATGCCTCAGAATTATCGAGAGAAGGAGCATGAATTACGTAGTATTATTTCTAAAAAAACAGAAAGAGGAAAAATTGATGTGACGATCAATGTGGAATCGTTAGGTGGAGATGATGCCTACTCTTTGAACAAACCTTTATTCAAAAAGTATCATAAAGAATTGACTGAGTTGCAAAGTGAGTTAGATTTATCTTCTGGTGATTTGACTCAAACTATTTTGCGAATTCAAAATGTAATTGTTGCGGGTGGAAATACTTTGGAAAAAGAGGAATGGTCAACTGTCCTTGAAATTTTGAAAGAAGGGTTAGATGCGTTTTATAACTTTAGATTGAAAGAGGGAAATGTTATGGGCGATGATTGTAAGTTGCGAATTAATAATATTTCTGATGCGTTGGTGAAAATTGATCCATTTGAAGAAGAACGAATAGGTGTGATCAAAGAGCGAATGTTGAAAAATATGGAAGAGTATGTGGGGAAAGATAATATTAACGCGAATCGATTTGAGCAAGAGATTTTATATTATTTAGAAAAATTAGATATTACGGAGGAGAAAGTTCGATTGGAACAACATTGCAAATATTTCCTTGAGGTGTTAGATAACAAGGCTAAGCAAAAAGGACGAAAACTAAATTTTATCAGCCAAGAAATTGGCCGAGAAATAAATACATTAGGATCAAAAGCGAGCTCGTCATCTATTCAACACCTTGTGGTGCAAATGAAAGATGAGCTTGAAAAAATAAAAGAGTTAGTTGCAAATGCAGTTTAACTAAGGTCTGATTTTTAAATTCGAATTTTTTTATTTTGGGAAAATTAATAGTTATCACAGCGCCCTCAGGAGCAGGCAAAACGACCATCGTTCGTCATTTAATTAAAACCTTTGATTTTTTAGGGTTTTCAATTTCCGCAACCACTCGCGAAAAACGAAAGCATGAAGAGGATGGGAAAGATTATTACTTCATGAGTGTGGAAGAATTTAAAAAAATGCGTCGACGACGTAAGTTTCTAGAGTGGGAAGAAGTTTATGATAATCAATATTATGGTACGTTGAAGAGTGAAGTGGAACGAATTTGGAAGGAAGGTAAACATATCATTTTTGATGTGGACGTAAAAGGTGCAAAAGATATTAAAAAAGCGTACCCAGATGAAACGTTAGCCATTTTTGTAAAACCACCTTCAGTAGAAGAATTGTTTGCAAGATTGCGGAATCGTAAAACTGAAACAGAGGCAAGTTTGAAAAAAAGATTTGCTCGATCGAAAAGAGAATTAAAATACGAAAAGAAATTCGATAAGGTTTTAGTGAACGATGATCTTGAAATAGCGTTACAAGAAGCAGAAGAAATGGTAATTAATTTTATCAAAGAAAAAAATAAATTTAGTGAAGTTTAATACGATGGATACTTTTATCACAAAAGGAATTAGAATTAGTGTAGAACCTACTTACCGACAAGAGCAATCTTCCCCAAAAGATAGCAAGTTTGTTTTTTCCTACGAGATCATTATTGAGAATCGAAGTTCGAATGTGGTGCAACTGATGCGACGACATTGGATTATTTTTGATTCGATTGGTTCAGTTCATGAAGTGGAAGGCGAAGGTGTTGTTGGAGCTCAACCTATTTTACGACCAGGCGAAAAATTTAAATACCAGTCTTGGTGTCCTTTGAATACTGAAGTTGGGAAAATGCATGGAACATTTTTGATGCAAAGAATGGATAATGAAGAGGAATTCAGAGTCCATATTCCTGAATTTCATTTGATTTGTCCTGCGAGGATGAGTTAACAAAAATAATTTTTAGAAAAGGAAAACCTAATACTTGATTTGAAAGTATTAGGTTTTTTTATTTGGAGTATTACTACTCACAAGTTGACTCAAAGTCATCTTGTAAGTAAAGTTCCTGCAATTCGTTACACCTTGATATCTTTCACATTCAATTGCAAATCCGTTTTTCCATTCCAATTATTTTCATTGATCGTATAGCAAAGATGAAACGGGCCTTTTTTAACTTCCGAAATAAAATCACCTAGTCCAAAGGCAATTGCATTAAAATGAGGTTTCCCATTTTCTTTTACACTCAATTTCAAATGCTTGCCTTTGAGTAATCGGGAAGAACCTGTGTCGATTACATTTTTAGTTACAAAAACTGGGTTCCGATTCTGAGGGCCGAATGGCGCAAACTGTTGCAAAATTTTCCAAAATTGTGGAGTGATATTTTTGAAGGTAAGAGGTGCGGCAATATTTATTTCAGGAATTAAAGTTTTTTCTTCGATGGTTTCTCGAACAGCTAGTTCAAATTTCTCTCGAAACAAATCTACATCTTCAATCTTCAAAGTCAAACCTGCTGCATGTGCATGACCTCCAAAATTGATTAATAAATCTGCACATTTCTTTATCGCTGAATGAATATTAAAACCTTTAACTGATCTAGCAGAACCAACTGCTAAACCATTTGATTCAGCCAAAATAATTGTCGGACGATGATGACTTTCTACAATTCGAGCAGCAGCAATTCCAACGATCCCTTTATGCCAATGAGATTGAAAAAGGACGATACTTTTTTGATTATCAAGACTGCCGTCGTCTTGATTTTTTTCCAAAATAAATTGTGCCTCTTGAACGATTTGAAGGTCAATTTCTTTTCTCTTTTTATTCCGTTGATACAAAAGGTTGGCATTTTCTTTTGCTTCAATTTCATTTTTTGATAAAAGTAATTGAACTGCCTGTTTAGCGTCAGCTAATCGCCCTGCAGCATTTATCATTGGGCCTAATCCGAAAACTATATCGTTGACGTTGAGTGGAAATTTTCTTTGACTCACTTCAATCAAACTTAATAAACCTGGTCGTCTCGTCGAATTCAATTGTTCCATTCCCCAAAATGCTAAAGTTCGATTTTCGCCCAACATTGGAACAATATCACAAGCAATACTAATGACGACAAAATCTAACAATTCATTTAGTTGCGAAGTGTCCAAACTATTTTGTTCGATGAATGCTTGCGCCAATTTGAAAGCAATTCCACAACCACTTAATTCTTTATAGGGGTATTTGCAATCATCTCTTTTAGGATCTAAAACGGCGATAGCAGGTGGTAATTCACCTTCGGGTAAAT
>CAJQQY010000382.1 GCA_905480595.1 uncultured Saprospiraceae bacterium
TCAGTATGATTCTTTTGTCTACGATATTCAAAAAACAGGTCAATATTTACCTTTGGTTTCGCTTCAAACTCCTGCCTTTGGATTGCATACTTATGTGGGTACCAATAATACCAATGGAAAAGAGGGGATTAATATTTTGCCTTCTCTCGTTGGTGCATCCTTACTCGGCGTGGATAAAAGTAATCACTTCGGAGAGAACTGGATTTTAAAAAGTCAGGACTTTTTTAATGATAATTCGAGCGAACTGATATACTTAAATAATCCTGGAGGAGGAAGCGGAAATGACTGGTGGTATGAGACGATGCCTAATATTTACTTTTATCAATTGTATGATTTATATCCAGATTTAGGCGGTGATGAAACGTTTCAATTTACTAGCGTAGCCAATCGTTTTTTAGAAGCGACCAGAGCAATGGGCGGAAGCGACATGCCGTGGCAACAAGCTTATATGAATTATCGGGCATGGAATTTTTCGGATATGCAGCCTCTCGACCAAGGTGTAAAAGAGCCGGAAGCCGCAGGTGCATTTGCCTGGATTTTATACCAAGCGTGGAAAGAAACTGGAAATCCAGAATACCTGAAAGGAGCAGAATGGAGTATGGAGTTTTTAAATGATTGGACTTCTAATCCATCTTACGAATTACAATTGTCCTACGGGATTTACGCTGCGGCAAAAATGAATGCTGAAATCAATACGGCCTATGATATTGAGAAAATGGTCAACTGGGCTTTTGATAGAGGTGACCTTCGAGGATGGGGAGCTATCGTTGGAAAATGGGGAAGCTTTGATGTCCATGGATTGATTGGAGAAGCAAACGATAATGGCGACGATTATGCCTTTCAATTGAATGGTGTGCAACAAGCCGCTGCACTTGCTCCAATGGTTCGATATGACAAACGATATGCTAGAGCAATTGGAAAGTGGATGCTTAATTTGTCAAATGCCACTCGACTTTTTTATCCTGGTTTTCTTCCTGATTTTTTACAAGACAGTTCTGACTGGTCAAATGAACATGATCCCGACCGAGTGGTGGGTTATGAAGCACTTCGAGAAGTATGGCAAGGCAATTCTCCATTCTCAACTGGAGATGCCATAAATGGAGGCTGGGCCAATACTAATCTGGCACTTTATGGAACCTCGTCAATTGGGTATTTAGGAGCAATAATGGAAAAAACAAATGATCCTAAAATCCTTAAAATTGATTTGTTGAAAACAGATTTTTTTAAGGTAGAAGCATACCCAACGTATTTATTCTTTAATCCTTATAGTTCTTCAAAAACGATAGAACTTTCCGTTGGGACTGACAATGTGGATATTTATGAAATGCTTTCCGAAACATTTGTTATGCAAAATGTAAATGGGGTAGTGAGTATCACCATTCCTGCTGATGAGGCAATCATATTGACACTAGCCCCTCCAAGTGGACTCGTTACTTATGATAAAAATAAAATGTTGATTGATGGCGTCGTGGTAGATTTTATGCAAACGATTAATCCATTTCAATATTCACCAAGAGTTCAATCATTAGCAGCAGAAAAAAATGAAATAGAATTGGGTGATTCCACCATGGTTTTTGTAAAAGCATTTGATCAAGATTCTCCTAATCTAATTTATACCTGGAGCACAAATGGGGGAACAATTTCAGGTTCAGGTGTTGAGGTGAAATGGTTTCCACTAACCACAATTGGTGATTATGAAGTGACGGTGATTGTGACTGACGATACTAATAATGCTGATACCGCAATGATTTCTCTCAGCGTGGTTGCGGAAATTAATGATGCTCCGCAAATTTTGGATATCATAAAAAATGGTGGTTACCTCAGTCCAAATGAAACGTTGGAACTTCAAGTAATTGCAACCGATAATAATGCTGACCCACTAACTTTTGATTGGACAGCAACAGGAGGCAATTTTATGGGTAGCGGTAGTACGATCAATTGGACTGCACCTGCTAGCGAAGGAGATTATGAAATAACCATTACCGTAAGTGATGATGAAGGCTTGTTCGATTCCAAAACCTTTTCTATTTGGGTAAAAACTTTTGCCTCTACCGATGGAAATTTAATCGCATGGTATCCTTTTTCTCAAAATGGAAATGACATCAGCGGAAATGAGTTGAATGGTCAAGTTAGTGGCGCAATTTTCACCGACGACTTTTTTGAAAACTCAAATAGCGCGCTGCTTTCGGATGGAATTAATGATAAAGTTACGGTAGAAAATGATGCAATACTTAATTTTCAAAATGCGATTACTGTAAGTTGTTGGTTTGACGCCAAGCTACTTTCAAATAGTGAAATTTTTCTACTATCGCATGGAAGTTGGCAAAATCGTTGGAAGATTTCCATTACCCCTGAACAGAAAGTTCGATGGACTATAAATACTTTGGACGGGATCAGCGACCTCGATTCTGAGGTTATTCAAGCAGATAGTTTTTATCATTTGACCGTGACCTATGATGGGGAATGGATGACTATTTTTCTAAATGGAGAATTACAAAGTTATCGTCAACGTACAGGCAATATTCGAACTACCAGCCTCCCGTTTCTGATGGGACAAATGTTACCGGATAATACTGAATACAATTACAAAGGAATTTTGGATGAAGTGAAAATCTTTGATTACGCCCTCACACCTATAGCTATAGCTATGCTTTTTAATGAAAGTATAACTGCCATTGAAACACCATTTCATAAAGATTTTCAACTAACACTTACACCTAATCCAGCATCAGATATTTTGTCCATCCGACAATCTGGAGATTTTGTAGAAAACGGAATCATATCTGTCTTTGACCTTCAAGGTCGGCTCGTTTACGAGCAAAATACAGGTTCAGAACCAGCCATCAATCTTACTATTAGCAACTGGCATTCTGGAATGTATCTTATTATTTTGAAAACGGAGCAAGGTATTTCGACTGCACGTTTCATGAAATTATAGCCGACTAAACAAACTATATTTTAACTTAATAAAACTTATCAAAAAGATGAAACAATTTTTACGACCATTTCAATACTTATGTTGTTGCTTGCTACTTGGTTCCGTAGCTATAAATGCACAAACACCTGTAGCCAATTATTCTTTTACAGGAAATACTATTGACGAATCTGCAACAGGAAATCATGCTTCCATTAATGGAGCATTATTGACACAAGACCGTTTTGGTTTTGCCAATAATGCGATTAGTTTTGATGGCACGCAAAGTTTTTTGAGTGCGGCAAATTCAGCTGCCCTTAATTCGGATTATACAACAGTTGCTTTTTGGATAAAAGTCAATGAAATTCCAGCAACGGGAGAAGTTTACCCACTATCTTTTGGGGGTTGGCAAGAACGTTGGAAAATCTCTTTACCGAGTCATGGAAAATTAATTTGGACAACTAATAATTCTTCGGGCATTTCAGATATGGACGCAAATGACGGCAATGAATTATTGGTTGGAGAATGGCGACATGTCGTTTTTGTTCATGATGGAACAAAAGATCTGATCTACATGAATGGCGTTCAAGTGGCAGAAAAAGATGTAGCAGGAACAATGAACGCTACCAGTAATCCATTGGGGATTGGCTACAATCCTGTTGACGGTGGTAATTTTTTAAACGGTGATATGGATGAAATTCAAATTTTTGACATGGCACTTTCTGCGGGTGAAATCACTACACTTTATAACAATCAAAATACAGCTCCTACTGCTGGTAACGATTTGGTTGCTTCCTATTCTTTTTCCAAAAATAGCTTAGACGAATCTTCATTTGGCAACCATGGGGTAGGAACTGACTTGAGTTTAGCGACTGACCGATTTGGTTTTGGAAATAGTGCTTATGATTATAATGGAACTACTTCTGCTTTTCAAGCAAGCAATTCTGCTCAATTAAATTCTGATTATACGACAATCAGTTTCTGGGTAAAAGTAAATTCTCTTCCTGCAAGTGGTGAAGTTTATTTGATGTCTCACGGAGGCTGGCAAGAGCGATGGAAAATTTCTTTACCGAGTCATGGAAAACCAGTTTTTACTACTCATTCAGATGGTGCTTGTTGTAGCGATATGGACTCAGGTGATACGAATGAATTAGTGGTTGGAGAATGGCGACACGTTGCAATGGTACACGATGGAACGAAAGATATCATTTACATGAATGGCGTTCAAGTGGCAGATAAAGATGTAACGGGAGCACTTGATCCGACTACTCATCCTTTAGGCATTGGTTATAATCCAATTGATGGAGGTAATTTTTTTGATGGTGTTTTTGATGAAGTACAGATTTATAATTATGCATTGTCAGCAGCAGAAATCGCAGCAGGATACAACCTTCAATCTACCAATCCTGCAACAGGGAATTTAGTAGCAGAATATAATTTTTCGGGAGACGCGATTGATACTTCTCCTTTTGAAAATGATGGATTAGTCAACAATGCAATTGCTTCTACCGACCGATTTGGTTTTGCTTCCAACGCATATGATTTCTCTGGAGCAGAAGGAGTTTGGGTTGCCAATTCTGCGGCTCATAATTCAGACTATGCAACCATTAGTTTTTGGGTAAAAGTAAATGAGTTACCTATAAGTGGTGAAGTATTTTTATTATCCAATGGTGGTTGGCAAGAACGTTGGAAGATTTCTTTACCGAGTCATGGAAAACCAGTTTTTACCACTCATTCAGGCGGTGCTTGTTGTAGTGATATGGATTCAGGAGATACCAATGAATTAGTAGTTGGAGAATGGAGGCATGTGGTTATGGTTCATGATGGAACGAAAGATATCATATACATGAATGGTGTTCAAGTAAATGATAAGGATGTAGCAGGAACACTAGATCCAACCACACATCCTTTTGGAATTGGTTATGACCCAATTGACAATCAGGGTTTTTTCAATGGTAGTTTAGATGACATTCAATTATATAATGAAGCGCTTTCTGCTACAGAAATTGCAGATTTATATGCTGCTCAGAATACTCCTCCAGTCATTGCAGGAAGTTTAGTGGCAGATTATCCATTTAGTGGAAATGCCAAAGATGCAACAGCTTATAATAATAATGCTCAAGCAAATGGCGCACAATTAGGAGATGATCGTTTTGGACAAGCCAACAAATCTTATGGATTTAATGGACTTGGTGATGGGGTAGTAGCTGCTCATTCTCCTCAGTTAAATTCTGATTATACGACCATTAGTTTTTGGGTTAATGTGGAAGAACTACCATCAAGTGGTGAAGTTTATTTATTGTCTCACGGAGGCTGGCAAGAGCGTTGGAAAATTTCTTTACCGAGTCATGGAAAGCCAGTTTTTACTACTCATTCAGGCGGTGCTTGTTGTAGTGATATGGATTCAGGTGATACCAATGAATTAGTCGTTGGAGAATGGAGACACGTGGTTATGGTTCATGATGGAACGAAAGATTTCATTTATATGAATGGTGTTCAAGTGGCAGATAAAGATGTTACTGGTACACTAGATGCTACAACTCATCCATTTGGGATGGGGTATGACCCAATTGACAATCAGGGATTTTTCAAAGGAAGTTTAGATGAAGTACAGATCTATAATGTTGCGCTTTCTGCTACAGAAATTGCTGACCTTTATTCCCTTCAATCTACACCTCCAACTATTACAGATACAGAATCACCTACCTCTCCACTTAATTTGAGTGCTAGTGTAGAATTCAATAATGTATATTTAAGTTGGTTAAATGCAACAGATAATGTTGAAGTTACAGGTTATAACATTTACCAAGATGGTGTTAAAGTTTTGACTACTTTAAATACAACTGCTGATTTTTTACTGTTGACACCACTTACAGAATATGTATTTAGCTTAACGGCGGTGGATGAAGCAGGTAACGAATCTTTACCTAATTCTCTTACCGTAATGACTGGTCAAGACCAGACGCCCGATACGGAGGCACCAACTGACCCAACTAATTTAGCAGGTTCTTTAGGATCCAACTCCATACTTTTCTCTTGGGATGCTTCTACCGATAATGTAATGGTAGCAGGTTATGTTGTGTTTTTAGATGGGGTGTATGCAGATAGTCTTGATGGAAATACGCTTTCACTTTTGATTGGAGGATTAGATCCTGAAACGGCTTATACCTTTGGGGTGTATGCTTACGATCTTTCTAATAATAATTCTGCAACTGCTGAAACTACCTTGACTACCGAACCTGAAGTAGACGCGGGTGAAGAGGGCTTAGTCGGATGGTATCCATTCGATGGAAATGCAGATGATGCAACGCCATATGGGAATCATGGTGTTATCGGAGGTGATCCTATTTTTGAAAATGTGACTCATCCAAATGGGACAGGTAATCAAGCTATTGTTTTTGATGGGATGCAAGATTCGGTATTAGCACCCAATGCGGTTCAACTCATTTCAGATTATGCCACCGTCAGTTTTTGGATTCGACCAGATGCAATTACCACAGATGCCGAAGCATATGTTATTGACTTTGGGAATTGGGACGAGCGTTTTAAAATTTCTCTTCCTCAACACTTGAAAATTGTATGGACTACCAATAGTAATAATCTTGCTTCCCCTAACTTTATTCATGATATGGACAGCGGAGATGGAAATGAACTGTTGTTAGACAATTGGTGGTACGTAACTATGGTACATGATGGAGTCAATGACATTATTTATTTGGATGGAGTTGAAGTCAATAACTTACCTGCAGAAGGTACGCTTAATAGTACTGCTCGCTCATTAGGATTTGGAAACAATCCAGACAATGGCGGTCAATATTTTACTGGAGCTTTGGATGAAGTGAAATTTTATAACAAAGCATTAACGCCAGATGAGGTGGCTTCTCTTTTTGAAAAAGGAACCACTACCACAAAAGACCTCTTTGGTGAATTAGTTAGTGTAGTTCAATCTGTATATCCAAATCCGGTTCAAAATGATTTAGTGATTGAACATAGTTTCAAAAATAATCAATCGCTATTACTTCGAGTATTTGATATCCAAGGACGACAAGTGGATGCCATTCAGTATGATAGAAACGAAATACCTGATGGGCAATTTTCCATTGATGTTGAGCAATATGCTTCGGGAACTTACTTCCTTAATTTCCTTTATGGAGGAAAAAATTTAGGAGCAATGAAATTCCATAAACAATAGACTTACAAAAAAGCAAGTTGTCTATTTTATCATGGACAACTTGCTTTTTATAAGTAAGTCTATAGCCAAAGTAAAATTCTAGTTGATCTACTCTCTTATTAATGTTCCATTTCTTATTTAATTTCCCTAAAAAAATAAAGACTCCTATGGCAAATAGATTTACTCAAAACCCACTTATTATGACCGAGGATATTTCCCCTAGTCAAGCAGATTTTGTGGTCGAATGTGTATTGAATCCAGGTGCATTTTGTTTTGAGGGAAAAACGTGGTTATTGCTACGGGTTTCAGAACGTGCACCACAAAAAGAAGGTAAAATCTCCTCTCCAATCATTAAGGCAAACGGTGATATTATTCATCTAGAGTTTGATTTGAATGATCCCAAATTAGATGCCTCTGATCCTCGGAAATTTTCTTATAATGGAAATACCTACCTTTCTACACTTTCACATTTAAGACTAGTATGTAGTGATGATGGTTTACATTTTTATGAACCCGATGATTTTCCTACTATAATATTTGGACAAGGATTACTGGAAACTTTTGGCATTGAAGATTGTAGAGTTTCGCTTATTGAGGGGGTTTATAATTTGACTTACACTCAAGTATCTGAAAATGGAGTAGGGGTAGGATTGATTCGCACAACTGACTGGAAAAAATTTTCCAGGATGGGGATGATTCTTCCGCCCCACAATAAAGATTGTGCCTTATTCGAAGAAAAAATAGGAGGTAAATATTTTTGCCTGCATCGTCCTTCAGGTGTAGGTCTTGGAGGAAATTTTATTTGGATCGCCAATTCTGAAAATTTAACTCATTGGGGAGATCATCAATGTATTTTGCAAACGAGAGAAGGAATGTGGGATAGTGCAAGAGTAGGTGCAGGAACATCACCCATCAAAACCAAAGATGGGTGGCTAGCCATTTATCATGGAGCTAATCAGGAGGATCGTTATTGTCTTGGTGCAATATTACTTGATTTGCAAGATCCTTCCAAAGTACTAGCTCGTTCTTATGAACCAATTATGGAACCAATTGAGGAATACGAAAAAACTGGTTTTTTCGGCAATGTTATTTTTACCAATGGTCATATCGTAAATGGAGATAAAATTATGATGTATTATGGTGCTTCTGATGAAGTGATTTGTGGAGCAGAATTATCCATCGAGAAAATACTATCAAGTTTAAATATTTTGGTTTAAAAACTTTTATGATAAAAAAAATAAGATTTGTAATCGTATTAGCGATAGCGTTTTTTTTCCTTTCCTGTCATCAAAATAAAGGAGACAAGGACGGATTATTATTTTGGTCTTCCAATAATAATCCCGAAATAGAATTCACCACCTTGTTTGCAGAAAAATGGAATCAAACGCATCCAAATCAAATCATTAAACATCAACCTATTCCAGAAGGAAATTCGAGTGAAGAAGTTATTCTTGCAGCAGTAGTTGGAAATACGACTCCAGACATTTATGCCAATATGTGGCAAGGAAGTGTGGAAATGTATGCTAAGGCAGGGGTACTTGTGGCGCTTGATTCATTAGATGGTTTTACAGAGTTTATTACCGCACGCTGTGGAAAAAAAACAGTAGAAGAAATCACTTCTTCTGATGGGCATATTTATCAAATACCATGGAAGATAAATCCTATCATGACCATTTATAATAAAGAGTTAGCGTCAAAAATTGGGACAGAAAATTTACCTTCCACCTATTCAGCTTATCTTGATGCAGGAGAAAAAGTAAAAAAAGATTTAGATAACGATGGGTACGTTGACCAATGGATTGGATTCACAGAAGTGAAGGTGATTTGGTATCAACGATTTTTTAATTTTTATCCACTCTACTTGGCTGCTTCTGGTGGAGGCTCTTTGGTGAAAGATAATCAAGCGGCGTTTGACAATGAACATGCGGTTGATGTTTTTCGATTTTTGCAAAAATTATATATCAAAAATTATTTTTCCAAAGAACGATTATCTGCTGGTCAAGACCGGTTTTTATCTGAAAAGTATTTAACCAAATGGACAGGTCCATGGGAAATAGCGCATGTTGAAAAATTTAAAAAGAGAGAAGATTTTGATTTTGATTTTATTCCCATGCAAGTTCCTGATGACCACGAGGGACCGATTTATACTTATGCTGATCCTAAAAATATGGTCATCTTTAAGACTTGTGAAAATCCACAAACAGCATGGGATTTTGTAAAAACCTTAATTGACAAAGAAGGCGACAAAGCATTTTTGGAAATGTCTGGGCAATTACCTCGACGACAAAATTTGGAAAAGGACTCCACTTTTACAGATTATTTTTCTAAAAACCCGAAAGCCATCGCTTTTGCCAAGCAAGCTAATTACGTCAAAGGAATTGATAATTGCGAAGTCATTGTGGAGGTATTTGATATCATTTCGCAAGAGTACGAAGCTTGTGTGATTTATAATAAAAAAACACCCGAACAAGCCATCGATGATGCTGCCAAAGCCGTGAATGTATTGTTGGGAAATAATGAATCATGAAAAAAAAGAAATGGTTACCCTATTTATTTGTTGCACCATATTTACTGCACTTGATCGTGTTTGTAGCCTTTCCGGTATTCTTCTCTTTGTTTTTGACTTTTCATAAATGGAATATTATATCACCCGTTGAATATGTTGGAGTGGCGAATTACACTCGAATGTTTCAAGATAGGATGTTTTGGAAAGCCATATTTAACACCTTTAAATTTTTGCTGATCCACATTCCTCTACAATTAATTTTTGCACTTGCCTTAGCTGAATTTTTAAATCAAAATATCAAATTCAAAGGATTCTACCGGGCAGCTTTTTTCCTTCCCGTGATTGTTTCGGGTGTTGTGGTTACTATTCTTTGGCAACAATTATTAGGATTTGATTCAGGATTGATCAATAGATTATTAGTGATAATAGGTTTAGAGAAAGTAGGTTGGCTCATTGATCCAAATATTGCCATGGGGTCGATAGCGGTGATGGCTACCTGGAAAAATGTAGGATTGTACGTCATTTTATTTTTGGTTGGATTGCAAACTGTACCGCCTTCCTATTATGAAGCTGCGGAAATCGAAGGAGCTTCTCATTGGCAAAAATTTAGGTATATCACTTTACCGTTAATTAATCCTACCATTTTTATGGTGGTTATTTTATCAACTATTGGAGGTTTTTCACTTTTTATCGAACCCTATATTATGACAGGTGGAGGGCCACTTAGTAGTACCCTCTCCTCGGTTTTATATATTTATAAACAAGCCTTTGAATATTACCATATGGGTTACTCTGCCACGCTTGGATTTTTCTTTGCATTCTTAATATTGATGGTGGTGATGATTCAGAAAAAATATATCGAAACCAACGACTGATATGAAAAAAATTCTGATTTATATTTTTTTAAGCCTGGCAGCGATTACATTTTTATATCCATTTTATTGGATGATAGTAGCGTCGTTGTCGCCTGAATCTGAGATAGGAGGACTCTTGTTTTTACCTTCCGAATTCACTTTTGCGAGTTATACTCAAATGTTTTCAAAAATCCCAATTGGGCGTGCATTGTTCAATAGTATATTGGTGGCTACGTTGACTACCACGGGAGTGATTGCTTTTAGTTCGATGGTGGGTTATGCTTTAGCTTTGATGGAATTCAAGGGGCGAAATGTCATTTTTTATATTATCATTTTTACCATGACTTTGCCATTTCAAATCACCTTGATTCCAAATTACATTACGATGGTTAAGCTTGATTTGGTAGATACTTATGCGGCTTTGGTGCTTCCATTTTTGCTAAATTCTTTTGCCATATTATTATTTCGCCAAGCATTTTTAGGTATGCCCAGAGCATTAATTGATGCTGCAAGGGTAGATGGCTGTTCTGATTTACGCATCTTATTTCAGGTTTTATTTCCCAACATAATTCCGACTATTGTCATCGTCGGAATTTTGACATTTATGAATTCATGGAATGAAGTGTTGTGGGCATTGATTGTAATTAGAGATGAGTCGCTGATGACGATGCCTCAGATGGTCACCTTGTTTTCTGTTGGTGGAAGGGCAGAAAGTCAGCTCGGGGTAAAATTGGCTTCAGCAGTTTTATTGGCATTGCCCATTATGATTGCCTATTCTTTTTTCCAAAAATATTTTATTCAAAGTATGGCGAGTTCGGGTTTGAAGGAGTAAAAGATTATAAAATAACAATAATTACACGTAGAATTAAAAAATAAAAAATATGTTATTCAAACGTTCAGGTATCTATATTTACGCAGATGCTAAAAAGGTAATTTTAAAATATTTAAACCTAGGAGTTCTTGCAAGTTCGACGAGAATCCAACCTCTTGTTGACAGAATACTTGCACTCGATGAAGAGCAGGTAGTACAACTTTATCAGGAAGTGGAAAAGGATTTTAAACATAGACATTTGAATTTTGAGTATTATTTGGAAACCCATTTTGAAAAGATTCAAAGTGCGATCCCAAAAGATCTTCACTTAACGATAACTCGAAAGAAACTTTTAGGTGCTTATTTCTCCATGGAATATTCTATTCGAGCTGCTGCTTTATTCAATCCATCTATGGTGGCTCATCCTAACCAAAGCGGATTGGAGGAAGGGGAAAAAAGATTTATTATCAGTTTAAGAGCAGTAGGTGAGGGGCATATTTCTTCCATAGAATTTAGAAGCGGAATTGTAACTGCAGATGGGGAAATTAAACTAGATGAAGATACTGGATTTGCGACTACTGCGATCCCTGATAATTCTAAAATTTTTCATACCCAAAAAATTAAAAAAAGAACAAGCGTTCTTTCAGATTTTGACCAGACCATATTGAATGAATTGGGTGAAACTTTTACCAAAGATAACGCTACCTCAAAAGCATTAGCATCTTCAAACTTCATCTCTAAATATGATGAAAAGACTCTTGCTATTTTAGATAAAATTATTGACTCCAATTATGATGTCGTCACTCCCGAAAATTCATCACTAACCGAACGTGTAGTTTTCCCAAGTGCCAAACAGGAATCGAATGGAATGGAAGATGTGCGGTTGGTTGAATTTATTGAAAATGAAAAATCAACTTACATCGGAACTTATACTGCTTACGATGGTCATCGCATTTCTCCTCAACTAATTATTACAGAAGATTTTGTACGATTCAAAATAAGAACGATGTATGGTGCTGCTGTTAACGATAAAGGCTTTGCACTTTTTCCTGAAAAAATTAACGGTCAATTTGTCATGATAGGAAGGCAAGGCGGGGTGAACCTCACTTTGATGTATTCAGATGATTTATTTATTTGGGAAAATTACTCGACGCTACTTTCACCAGAAGATGCTTGGGGATTGGTGCAAATTGGAAACTGTGGTTCACCTATCAAAACTGCCGAAGGTTGGTTATTGACGACACATGCCGTTGGTTCGATTCGGAAATATGTAATTAGTGCTATTTTACTGGACTTAGAAGACCCCTCCAAAATTATCAAGAAATTAACTATTCCTTTGATCAGTCCAAACCAAGCGGAAAGAGAAGGTTATGTACCCAATGTGGTTTATTCCTGTGGATCGATGCAGCATGAGAAATTATTAGTCGTTCCTTATGCCATATCTGATTCTGCGTGCACATTTGGAACAGTAGATATTGAGGAGTTATTAAGGAATATGGAGGATTGTTAATTTGATTTTTTAAAAAAATAGAAATGCAATTAAAAATAAAAATCCTGCTTTTGCTTTTGGTCAGTATTGCAACCTCTTGTAACAATACTTATACAAAAAAGGAAATAAAGGAAGTTGAGCCAACCAATAAACAAGATGCCATCAATCTTCAGCATTTTTATCATTTATATAAAGAAATAAATATAGATGGTGATTCGATGGCAATTGTTCATATTTATAGTGAAGCCCCTGACTATGAATATACCATAGAACCTAAAGAAGGATATACTTGTGTGGATGATGTTGCCAGAGCAATTGTCATGTTATCGGAATATTACAAGGTAGCGGATGACCAGCCAACCATCTTACGCCAAATAAAAATGATGGTTCGTTTTATTTTACACATGCAAAATGAAAATGGTTATTTCAATAATTTTATTTGGAATGATCTGACCATCAACACAACTTATAAAACTACGGTAGCAGAATTAAATTGGTGGTCGTTACGTGCTTTATGGGCTATGGAAACGGCTCTACCTTTAGTGAGTGAGGATATTAATTTTTCTAATAAAATTAAAGCAGCTAGTTTAAAATTGGTGACTAATCTTAAAACCGATTTAGGGGGAATAGAAATGAAAGAAGAAACGGTCAGTACGTTTACTTTTCCTACGTGGTTGCCACAAAAATATGCCGCGGATCAAGCAGCAGTTTTAGTGATCGGTTTGCTTCCTTATCAAAAAAGAACTGGAGATGCTGAAGCGAAAAAACTAATTGATCGGACGGCAAAAGGAATTATGTTGATGCAAAAAGGAGATGCTACCCATTATCCTTTTGGCGCATTTCTAAGCTGGCAAAACTTATGGCATGCTTGGGGAAATAATCAAGCATATGCTTTATTAATGGTAGGGCAACAATTTAATAATCAAGATTATATTGATAGTGGATTAAAAGAAGTGGATAATTTTTATCCATATCTTTTGAAAAATGGATTTGCTGAAGCTTTTTGGATGGAGAAAAAAGGAGACACGTTTGTTGAAACCAAAAGAAATGAATTCCCCCAAATCGCTTATGGCATTCGACCGATGGTTTGGGCAACAGAGGAAGCATTCGCAATAACTCATAACAATAAGTACACGGATTTGTCAAAAGAATTAAAGTCATGGTTTTTTAAAAACAATGTTGCCAAAGTAAACATGTACGATACAACAACAGGAAGGGGATATGATGGAATTATTTCCGATGAAGCTATCAATAAAAATGCAGGTTCAGAATCAACCTTAGAGAGTTTGATGACGATGTTAAAAACTCAATAACCAATCATGTAATTATTCAGCAAAGCTGAATTTGAGTGATGTTTCAACGCTGAGGCGCAAAGGCGCAGAGAATTTTTCGAAGAAAAATTTATAGCTCTGCGACTCTCTATCTCTGTGTTGAAAAATAAATTGGTTTTAGCCAATACTTTATAGTTACTCAATATTTTTATAAAAACAAGAATATGCCAGAAGTCAAATTAATCAATATCGGAAAAACCTACGAAGGAGGAATGCAGGCAGTTAAAGACATTAGTTTAACGATTAAAGATAAAGAATTTTTGGTTTTGGTCGGCCCTTCAGGTTGTGGAAAATCGACCACTTTGCGAATGGTTGCCGGGTTAGAAGAAATTACGACGGGAGATTTATTTATTGAAAATGAAAAAGTAAATGACCTCGACCCTAGTCAAAGACATATTGCAATGGTATTTCAAAACTATGCTTTATATCCACATATGACTGCCTATCAGAATATGGCATTTGGGTTGAAAATAAAAAAAGTACCCAAAGCTGAAATTCATAAGCAAGTGATGAAGGCAGCAGAAATTTTAAATATCGAAGATATTTTACAAAAAAAACCAGGTAAAATGTCTGGAGGACAGCGACAAAGAATAGCGATAGGAAGAGCGATTGTACGTCGTCCAAAAGTATTTTTATTTGATGAACCGCTAAGTAATCTAGATGCTAAGTTGCGGGGACAAATGAGAATAGAATTAGCAAAATTGCATAAAAAACTAGATGCCACCATTATTTATGTTACTCATGACCAAGTGGAGGCGATGACGCTAGGCGATCGAATTGTGGTAATGAATCAAGGAGAAATTATGCAAAATGCTACGCCAATGGATCTGTATTTGAATCCAAATAATAAGTTCGTGGCCGAATTTATCGGCACGCCAAAAATGAATTTTATTAAAGGGGAAATTCTCAAAATTGATGGGGAATTATTTTTTAAAAACAACCACTTCCTTTTTAATATCTCAAAAGTTAATAACCAACAATTAGAAAATCATATTGGAAAAGAGGTAGACTTGGGTATCCGTGCAGAAGACATTTATGCAGAAGTTGGTAATTTAGAAAACTATGGGAAAGTCCATGCTCAAATCGTTGCGATTGAGTTATTAGGTAATGAAAAGTTGATTTATTCCGAATTGGAAGAACACCAACTTGTTGCCAAATTCAGCGCAGAACAAGAAGTACAAATTCATACCACAATTGATTTTTATTTTAACTTAAATAAGACTTATTTTTTTGAAAAGGAAAATGGAAAGCGGATTAATTAACAAATGCTGTGCAGCTTTTGAAAAAAAAATGAGGCCTATCGAAAATTTACAACAATACATTTACAAGTAACATGAGTGTCAAAAGAACATGGTGGAAGGAACAAGTTATCTACCAAATATATCCAAGAAGTTTTAATGATTCTAATGGTGATGGAGTGGGAGATATACCTGGGATTATTGAAAAATTGGACTATCTAAAAAACTTAGGTGTAGATATTATTTGGCTGAGTCCTGTTTATGAATCTCCAAATGATGACAATGGTTACGATATAAGCAACTATTATAAAATTCATCCTGAGTTTGGGACGATGACAGAATTTGACGAAATGTTGGACGGTTTGCATCAAAGAGGGATGAAGTTGATTATGGATTTGGTGGTGAATCACAGCTCTGATGAACATAAGTGGTTTGAAGAATCACGCAAGTCAAAAGACAACGTTTATCGGGATTTTTATATTTGGAAAAAAGGAAAAAATGGCGAACCTCCCAATAATTGGAAATCTTTTTTTGGAGGAAGTGCTTGGGAATATGAGGAAGAAACAGGGGAATATTATTTGCATTTATTTTCTAAAAAACAACCTGACCTGAATTGGGAGAATCCTAAAGTTCGTCAAGAGGTGTATGATAATATGCGTTTCTGGTTAGAAAAAGGCGTAGACGGATTTCGGATGGATGTCATTTCATTAATCTCAAAACGATTAGAGTTCGCAGATGCTAACTTCAAATCTTTTGGAGAATGTGTAGAAAAAATGTATTCCAACGATCCACGAGTTCATGAGTATATCAATGAAATGTATGAAACTGTTTTGAAGGATTATGACATTACGACGGTGGGTGAGGGGCCAGGTATTTCCTCGAAGGTTGGATTAGATTATGTGGGAGCGGATAGGGAAGAGTTGAGCATGATTTTCCACTTAGATCATATGCATTTAGATGAGGGGCCAAGGGGAAGATTTGATATTTTACCTTATGATTTAATTGATGTAAAACGTGTTTTTAAGGAATGGTATGATGCTATGGGCGACGCTGGTTGGGTGAGTATATTTTTAGACAATCATGATTATGCGCGATTGGTTTCTAGGTTTGGAAATGATACAACCTATCGTGTGGAAAGTGCCAAAATGTTGGCGATACTATTGCTTACAATGAGAGGGACACCCTGTATTTATCAAGGTTCTGAGATGGGAATGACTAATGTAAAATTCGATACGATGGATGATTTTAGAGATTTGGAGACCTTGAATTTTCACCAAGAATTTACAAATGAAGGGATGAGCGAAACAGATTTTATAGAAAAAGCAAATAAGGTAGGAAGGGATAATGCGCGGACACCTATGCAATGGAATGAAAATGATCAAGCAGGATTTACAACTGGCGAACCATGGATTAAGGTAAACCCTAATTACTCTTTTATCAATGCCAAAGCTGTATTGGATGCCCCTAATTCAATTTATTATTTTTATAAAAAATTACTCGCTTTTCGAAAGGATAATTTGACTTTGGTTTATGGGCAATATGAAGAAGTTTTATCTGACCATGAGCAATTATTTATATATCGAAGATGGGATGATCAGGAACAGTATTATGTGGTTTTAAATTTTAGTGATGAACCACATGAATTTCAAATTGAAAATATCTCAGCGTATCAATTAGTTATTGGGAACTATAAAAATGAATCGGATTCAAGGTTACGGCCTTGGGAAGGAAGATTATATCAAATTCCAATAAATCAGAGGTTTATAACTTGAACAGTCTAATAGATTAAGTTTGTGGACATGTTTTACGACACGTGTGTATATTATTGCAAATATAGTGTCCTAAAAAAAGTTGACAGATTAAGAAATAAAAATTAAGCTCTAGATTTTGGAAAAATATTATTATTCAAATCTATGGATTTTTGATATTGATTTAAATAAATTTTCCAACGTTTTTTCAGAACACCAGTTTT
>CAJQQY010000383.1 GCA_905480595.1 uncultured Saprospiraceae bacterium
CTTTTTTAAATTTAAGAAATTATTTAAAAATTTACTTTGACACACTTTGTGGGCTAGTCCCGGTTATTACCGTATCTATTCCTTTATGTCTTGGTGCTCTTCCCGTAGAATTAACTTCCTTTGAATCAAAAGTAATCGACAACAACTCCGTAATCCTTTTTTGGAATACAGCATCAGAGGAAAACAACTCTCACTTTATCATAGAGCATAGCCGAGATGGTCAGCGTTTTAATGAGATAGGGCAAAAAACAGGAATGGGTACAACAACGATCCCTCATACTTATAGCATGAGACATGAACGTTTGGCAAAAGGATTCCATTATTACCGACTTAAGCAAGTAGATTTTGATGGGAAATATGAATACAGCAATATTATTTCTGCAAAATTGAAATTAACCTTAAAAGATATCTCTATTGCACCAAATCCAGCAATGGAAAAAGTGACAGTATTTATAGATACACCAATTTCAATCGAAAGTTCCTACCAATTAGTTAATATGCAAAAGGAAACGATGATTGAGAAGACAATTGCTGAAGGAAATTCATCTTTCCAAATAGATATGACAGATCTTCCAGCAGGAGTTTATTTTATGCGATTTTATGTAGACCAACAAGTCATCACAAAAAAGATAGTTAAGCTTTATTAATCATCTTTTTCTAATAAGTTCTAAGTCGCAATTGCTATTCAATAATTGCATCTTAGAACTTAAGATAAATTGAAAAAGCCATCCCGAGTATTCGGGATGGCTTTTCTATTTTTGAATAAATATTATTCAAAAACTAGTGAGCTCCACCTGCACCATGAACATGTCCATGATCCAACTCTTCAGCTGATGCTGCACGCACTTCTTTTACTTCTACTTTGAAGTTCAACACAACTCCAGCCAATGGATGGTTTCCATCTACCATTACTTGCTTATCATTTACTTCAACGATAGTTACCATTACTGGCCCCTGCTCGCTATTTGCTTGAAATTGCATTCCAACTTGAATATCAGGCACATGCCCAAAATGTTCTCTTGGAACTGCTTGCAATAATTGTTCATTACGCATACCATAACCTTCATCAGGTTTGATCGCAACTTCTAATTTGTCACCAACAATTTTTCCTTCCAATTCTTTTTCCAAACCAGGAATCAAAGCTCCTGTTCCATGTAAATATTTCAATGGTTCACGACCAGTTGAAGTATCAATGACAACGCCATCATTGTCTGTAAGAGTGTAGTCAATAGCTACTACTACGTTTTTCTCGATATTCATTTTTCTAATTTTTTCAGATAAAAATCTATTGATAAAAAGAGGCAAGTACCCTCGTCTGATTAACCATGAAGAAATGCTTTGGAAGAAAAATCGACAAGGAAAAAAAGGAAGAAAACTGCTTACCTTTTGAAAAGTGCCGCAAAGATAGGTTTTTTGCAGAAAAAATTAAAAATTTGCCTCTTAAGCCGACAAATTCTAGAAATTTAAGATTTCCATAAGAGACTTTTTATGAATTTAAAAGACTTAATAAATAAACCAATTCGTTGAATTAACAGTTACTTTTGTAACTGAATTATAGTTTGATTTTACATAAAATAAATACATGAAGAAATATAATTTAATCCTTTTCGCATTCCTAAACTTATTTTTGGCGAATGCAATTTTGGCTCAACCTAATACTGAGTTTTCAGGAGAAATGACTTGGGGGCAAGAATATAAAGAACCCTCAAATTCATATCTATCTGAAATTTTGGCAAATGATCAATCAGGTTTTTACGCCCTTCGTCGACAAACGAAAGGAGGTCTTATGACAGGAGGTCGTCCTCAAAAAATTTATATTGAGAAATATAATCAGGACATGAAACTGAAGAAATCCAAGCAGATTGATTTGAGATACAAGAAGAAAAATAGAGATTTTGAAAAAGTGATTTATTTGAATAATCAATTTTATTTATTGACTTCTTTTAATAATAAAGGGCACAAAGCGAATTATCTTTTTGTCCAATCTATCCGAAAGAAATCTTTGAGCCTTAGCAATAAGATTAAAAAAATAGCGGAGTCTCCTGCGAGAGATGAAGCTAAAGAAGGAAAATTTAACTTCCACATTTCCAAAGATAGTTCTAATCTCTTGATCTACAGTCAATTACCTGATGTGAAGAAAGGATCAGAAAGGTTTTCCATACAAGTTTATGATAATAATTTTGAGAAGAAATGGGGGAAAGATATCCAATTGCCTTATCCCGCCAATCGATTTTCCATTACTGATTATCGAGTCGATAATAATGGGAATGTATACTTATTAGGTCTTTTGTATGAAAACAAATCGGGGTTTCTAAGAAGAAATGTGAACTATCAACATATCATTTTGGCCTATACCGAAGATGGCGAAGAGTCCGAAGAGTATGATGTAAACTTAGAGGATAAATTTATTACAGACCTTACTTTTCGTGTCGGGAAAGGCGGAAAACTAATTTGTTCTGGTTTCTACTCAGAAAAAAATACATACAGCATCAAAGGAACTTATTTTTTCCAAATCGACCCTATCAACTCTGAAGTATCCAATGCAAGTTATAAAGAATTTGATTTCGATTTTGTAACTGAATATTATTCTAATCGAAAAAAGAGAAAAGCCAAAAAAGCGGAGGAAGAAGGTGATATTAAGCGATCTGCAGAATTATATCAATATTCCTTAAATGATTTGATTTTAAGAAGTGACGGGGGAGCAGTTTTGGTAGCTGAACAATATTATGTGGAACGTAGAGAAGATAACCGATTCACTAATGGAGGGTTTTATAATCCATATGGTTTTCGAAATAATCAATTTCGTGAAAACATAGAATACTATTATAATTACAATGATATAATAATAGTCAATATTAAACCGAATGGTGAAATACAATGGGCGAGCCGTATTCCAAAAAGGCAAGAGACTCTAAATGATGGAGGTTATTATTCAAGTTACGCAATGGCAATTGTGAGAGATAAAATCTGTTTTGTATACAACGATAATGGTAGAAACTTTGCAGCAAAAAAGAACAATCGGCGATATGGATTTAATGGCTCTAATTCTATCTTAGCATTGACTGAAGTAGGAATGGATGGAAGTGTAAATACTTATCCGATCAGTAATAATCGAGAACAAGGCATTATCACTCGGCCGAAAGTTTGTAAACAAATAGGAAAAAGAGAAGTTGCGATTTTTGGAGAAAGAGGGAAGCGATTTAAATTTGGGAAATTAGAATTGTGATTTTTTTGCCGCAGATTACGCTGATTTTATGATCACTAAATATTTCTAACACCTAGTGAGAGAAATCATGATTATCATAAAAATCAGCGTAATCTGCGGTAAAAAAAAATCACCAAACACATAAAAAAATAAAATGAAACATATCGCAATATTCGCCACAGGAGGCGGAAGCAATGCTCAAAAAATAATCGAACACTTCGAAAATCACGACGCAGCAAAGGTCAGTTTAATCATTTCCAATAAAAAAAACGCAGGTGTTTTGGACATAGCAGCGGCCAAAAATATACCCACTTTAATCATAAATCGGGAAGAATTTTACCAAACAGAAGATATATTACAAAAATTAGATACGTTTCATATTGATTTCATAGTATTGGCGGGCTTTTTGTGGTTAATGCCAACATATTTGGTAAAATCATATGCGAATAAAGTGGTTAATATTCACCCCGCACTTTTACCAAAATATGGAGGCAAAGGAATGTATGGCATGAATGTTCATAGAGCAGTACATGCGGCACAAGAGGAAGAAAGCGGAATGACAATACACTATGTCAACGAGCACTATGACGAAGGAACCATTATATTTCAAGCTAAATGTACCCTTCAAATAACTGACTCACCTGAGGACATTGCCAAAAAAGTGCTTCAACTGGAACACCAACATTATCCAAAAGTAATTGAAAGCGTAATTTTAGAAATCTAATTTTTGTACAAATAAATTAATAACACCGAATTTATGAGAAGCTTATTAATCCTAATTTTTTGTTTGGGAATGACTACTGTTCATGCACAAAAAATGAGCTGGCGAAAACACGCCAAATTAGCAAAGAAACAACTTGAAGAAGGTAATTTACAAGAAGCTGCCATCAACTTTGAATCAGCCTGGAAAAAGAAAACAAAGAAAAAAGAATATCTTTTTCAAGCGGCAGAATGCTATTTAAAAGTGATGGACTACCGTAAAGCAGCAGAATGTTATGAACCGATTAAAGACGAAAATAAAGACTTTATGCTTCCAGGTTTGAAGTATTGTCGTGCTTTAAAAATGGATGGTCAATATGATGAAGCCAGTCGAGCTTTTGTTTATTTTATCAATGGCTATGAAGGTGCTGACAAAGATGTATTAGCTAATATTGTTCAAGATGAAATCAAAGGTTGTGAACTTGGAATGTCAATGTTGGAGATGGAAACAAATAATGTTACTTTCGAACATTTGAGTTCAAATGTAAATTCAAAGGCTGCTGATTTTGCTCCAGTTCCATTTTCGGATGATGTACTTTATTATACTTCTAATATGGTTGGAGAAACGAAAATGTATCTTTCTCAGCGAAATGGAGAAGAATGGTCACGTTCAAGAGTGCCTAAAAACTTCCCAGAAATCTTTGCTCCTCATTATGGAAATGGAGTTTTTTCTCCTGACAATAAAAGATTCTTTTATACTCAATGTGATCAAATAGATGCAAGTGGTCGAATGATTTATGGTTGTGAAATCTTTGTGACTCAGCGAGATGAAAAAGGATGGTCAGCACCAATAAGACTTAATAAAGGAATCAACAAAACAGGAACTACTGCAACTCAACCTTTTGTTGTTCATCAAAACAATCAGGAAATTTTATATTTCGTTTCTGATCGTTCAGGTGGAAAAGGTGGATTGGATATTTGGTTTTCTACACGCGATATGGCGAGTGAAAAATTGGCTTTCGAAAGACCTAGAAATTGCGGAAATGAAATCAACTCATTGGCTGATGAATTAACTCCATACTTTGATATGACTGAAAGTACGATGTATTTTTCTTCGAATGGAAAAACAAACATCGGAGGATTTGATGTATTTAAGTCAAAAAATACTGGAGACAATGAATGGGCAAAATCTGAAAATATTGGTTTGCCATATAACTCAAGTGCAGATGATTACTATTTTAGAAGATACTCAGCAAGAGGAGGATATGTAGTTTCGAATAGAAAATTTGGTTTGGATAAAACTACTTTTGGTCACGACGATATTTTTAGCTTTTCAACTCCAGTTGAAAGAATGATGGCGAGTGGAAAAGTAATGGATAAAAAGACAAACGAACAAATGAACGATGTTTGGATAGCAATTTATGAAATTAGCTCAGGCGGATCTGTTCGATTATTGGAAAATAAAGCTTCAGCAAATGGAACCTATGAGTTTGGTTTGTTGCCAGGTAAAAATTACCGAGTGGAAGCTCATAAAGATGGCTATGAAGCAGACGGATGGGAATTTAACACAATGGATAATAATCAAATGGCTTTCGAAAATGACATTAGAATTGGTGATGCAAGCATGGCGAACAATACTCCAACTACGAATTCAACGGTAGTGACTGAAGTGGAAACAACTTCAGGATCTACGAATGTGGACGGAACATTTAATAATCCTCAACCAACGATTGAAGTTGAAAGTGAAACTTTCGGAAGCGACTCTGGATCTACAACTATTAATAATCCAGTACCAAATACGAATGTAAATTCACCTTCTAGCCCAACACCTACTGTTACAATTGGTGAAGCAGGCGTAGTTTACAAAATTCAATTGATGGCTGTTCGTAATTTTAATACCAATGAAGCTCGTTTCAATATGGCTAAAAATTATGGAACATTGGAAACAGAATATCTAGGTGGAAAAAATCTGACTAGAGTTTTGTTATCGACTTTTTCAACAAAAGAAGAAGCTGAACGAGTGTTGGAAACAATGAAGTCAGCTAGCCGAGATTATAAATCGTCTGTTGTCGTTCGATATGAAAATGGCGTTCGAATTGACCCTTGGGCGAAATAAGAGTTAGCTAAAACACCATAAAAAAACCTGACTGAAAATAATTCAGCCAGGTTTTTTTTATGGAAAAAATTAAAAATTAAACTCCACCGTTTAATTCGTCTTGTAATTTTTTCAATTTATCCCAGTTACCTTTTGCAGCCAATTTAGCTTGCTTAGCCCATGTTGATGGATTATGCATTTTAAATCGATTACCAGCTTCCGCCAAAATATTTCGAAGTACACCAACCTTAGTCGCACCCAAATCAGCAAATGTTACAATACCTGCGTCATTTAAGAGGCTAGCAATTTTTGGCCCAATTCCTTCGATTTTTGTCAACTTATCTGCTGAAGGTTTAGCAGTTGTTTTTTTTGTAGGCGATTTTTTTGCAGTTACTTTTTTCGCTGCCTTTTTAGCAACTGGGGCAGGCAATTCAACTACAGAATTAACCGTCCCAAATGGATTAGATACAAATGCATCTGGAGTTGCATCATTAGTCCACATGTGACCATCTACCAAGTAACGATATTCATATCGTTTGCCAGCTTCTAATTTAAGTACAGTTTTGTACTCACCTTTTTTAGCTACTAAAGCAATACCTTCAGCAGTATTCCAATTGTTGAATTCTCCTACAAGTTCGACTTTTTTGCCTCCTTGGATGGCTTCTTTTGGTAATGTAAAAGTTACATCACACTTCGATTTGTCTTTTGAAAACTTTTTAGTTAAGCTCATTTTTAATAAATTTTAATTGTGATTTGTGAAAAATAGGTAAAAATTAAGGACGCAAAAATAATGTAAAATCAATTTTACACAACTTTTTTATTAACCTTTTTTACGATGGGAAACTGTTAAATAGCAATGGGAATCTCAAATTAAATTTCCAAACCTTTCTCGAAATCCCAAGATTCCTTGTAATCCACCCGTATGAATCACAATAATTTTACTTCCATTTGGAAAGAAATCATTTTTGATCAAATCAAAAATACCATAAAGCATCTTACCCGTATAGATGGGATCTAGCTGAATTTGATATTCGTCTTTAAATCTATTAATAAAGTCTAAAAGGGCAGGAGAGTGCTTCGCATAGCCTCCAAAATGATAATCTGTACAGATGGAATAGTTATCGTGATTTTCTTTTGGATAAAATTGAGTCAATAGATTTCCCACCTCTTTTTTCATGAAATCACCTTTCAAGGCAGAGAAACCTAGGACGTGAGTATCTTGTTTTTTCGAATGAATCAATCCTGTAATTGTTCCACCTGTTCCACAACTAGTACAAATAAAGTCAGGGGTGAAATCTAGCTGATCTAAAATTTCCATACCCAATTCTTCGCAGCCTCTCACCGCTAAATCATTTGTCCCACCTTCTGGCAACACATAACAATCCTCCAAAGGTATTTCTAAATCAGGTAACAATTTTTCTTTAAGTGAATACGTTTTCCTATCAACAAAATGAAGTTCCATTCCACATTCCTCCGCAAATGATAAAGTTGAATTCAACGGAAGAATTTTTTCCCCTCGAACGATTCCGATGCTTTTGAAGTTAAATAATTTGGCAGCTGCAGCTGTTGCATAAAGATGATTGGAATAAGCTCCCCCGAATGTAAGAAGGTATTTTTTTTGAGTCTGTTGAGCCTTGGCAATGTTGTGTTTTAACTTTCGCCATTTGTTCCCCTGTAACTCAGGATGAGTCAAATCATCTCGTTTAACCCAAAGTTGTATTTTTTTTTGAGTCAAAAGAGAATGGTTCAATTGTACAATTGGCGTAGGATTTACAGTCATTATATGTTAAAAATGAATAATTATTAAGAAAAAAGTAATATTTATAAAAAACCATATATAATTGGCATCATTGTTGAAATATTCTATTTATATTACATATATGATTTTTATATTTGTATTTCAAAACATAGCCTCCCTTAATACTTAATCTCAAAAAAATACTACAGTTTTTTCCCTTAACAGAAGTTACACACTCTGACTAGAATACTATTTAAAACACTATAAATATTCCCAGTACATGAAAAAACAGAAAGTAAAATTACCCAGTTTAAGAGTTAAAAGTATTACAACCTCTACACCTAGGCAAATTAGAGCCAAATCACAAAAGAATGATGGAGGTTATACTTGGGTAGGATAACTTTTTTTTGATAAAAAAAGACTATCCTGAAACCGTTACATGAACCAAAAAAAATGACCCTCGAATATATATATCGAGAAAAAAACTAACTAAGTAATCCGATTCGGGTTTTCTTCGAGAGAAGGAAACCCGTTTTTTTTTGATTAACTTTGGTTTGTTCAAAGTGCAAATTAGGATTAAAATATTTATGCTTAAAATATATCACGCAGATTCTACTATTTTTCAAAAAGGATATGATTTGGAAAAACTTTTAAGTTTTTTGCCCGAAAGCCTACATGCAAAAGCTTTGCGATATCGAATGCCACAAGATGCATTTAATTATGTTTTGGGAAAATTGATGTTGAAAAAAGGATTGGAGGAGTTAGGCTTGGATAATGATTTAGAAAAAGTTCAATTCAACAAGAACGAAAAACCGTTTTTAGAAAATGTTTTTTTTAACATTTCTCATTCTGGAAATTATATAGTTTGCGCAGTAACTCAAGATGGAGAAATTGGAATTGATTTAGAAAAACCAAGAGATATTTCTCTAGAAGATTTTGAGATGAACTTCACCAAAAAAGAATGGACAAATATTACCACACATTCTTTTCCTCTCAAAAAATTTTATTGGTATTGGGTGCGCAAAGAAAGTATCATAAAAGCGCTAGGTGTTAATTTATCTTACCTCAATCAGATTGAATTGGAATCTGGGAAAGATTTTTTTATAGAAAATGGTAAGCGATGGTTTTTAAAAGATTTGAATTTTGGAAATAATTGTTTTTTTGCCATTTGCTCAGAGGTAGAATATGAAAAAGTAGAAATGATTGAATTTGAAATGTGATTTTTTTGTTGCCGCAGAAAGCGCAGATTTTTATGATTTATATGATCACCAAATAGTTGGAACACTAAGCGAGAGAAATCCTAATTATCATAAAAATCTGCGCTTTCTGCGGCAACAAAAACTAAAATGCCATTATGGAAAAACCCAAAATTACCAGACCCCTCATCCACATCATCAGCCGATTCAGTAATTGGCAAGGTTCCGATATTGAAACCACTTTTCGCGAAAATGATATTTATGCCAATCAAAATGATTGGTCAAAATTTATCAAAATCTTTTTGATGAGTTTGGGAATTGCATTTTTGGTATCGGGAGTGATTTTCTTTTTTGCTTATAATTGGGCGAGTCTTCACAAATTTACCAAACTTGGCTTGATTCAAGTTTTATTAATAGCGATGGTTGGTGTAGCAGTTTATTCCAAATTGGACAAAAATGTAAAAGGCATTATTTTGATGGGAGCGGGGATGTTAGTGGGCGCTTTGTTTGCCGTCTTTGGACAAATATATCAGACAGGGGCAAATGCGTATGATTTCTTTT
>CAJQQY010000384.1 GCA_905480595.1 uncultured Saprospiraceae bacterium
TGAGACTAAAATTTATGGGGCATTAGGACCATATGTAGGTTTCGGTGTAGGAGGTAAATATAAGTATGAAATGACTTATATGGGAGAGACAGATAGTGATGAAGAGGTTATTGAATGGGGAGATGACGAAGAGAAGCATGACCTAAAGCGATTAGATGCAGGTCTTTCTATCGGAGTCGGAGCAACTATCAATGCTATTCAATTTGGAGTAGCCTACGATTTTGGTTTGGCTAATATTTCTCCATATACTGGGAATGGATTAAAGGTGAACAATCGGGTTTTAAGAGTATCTGTAGGATATATTATTGGGGGTGGTGATACTGATAAAGAGTAAACTATTCAATAATTGAACATTGAGATCTCAAAAGAAATGCGAATCAATATTTATTTGATTCGCATTTCTTTTGGATTTAATTATCATCTTTCTTCCATGCGCATATTAAACTTTCTTCAAACTAATACTCCTTCAAAAAGTCTTAAATCGACATTCGTTTTAATAGTTACACATAAATTTATTCTCGGATAAAAATCACTATGGATATGTGATTTTTATCATATCTAATTTCTTAAAAATGACTTTACTTATTTGTGATTATAAAAATAATCATAATTAAGTGGAGACTAGAAACCACTATAAAAAACAGGGCGTCACCGAAAAGCCAAACGAGTAGGGATCTAAAATTCAATAAAATGAGAAACTTAAAAACAGCATTACTATTTATTTTTTTAGCCGTTTTTGCATCAGAATCTTTAGCTCAAACATTTGGAATTAAAGCAGGGTTGAATTTGTCTACTCTTTTGATAAAAGATAATGATGAAACACGCTCGGATGATTTTGACATGAGACCTGGATTCCATGTTGGAGTTACCGCTGAATTTCCTTTTAGCAAAATGTTTTCTTTCCAACCTGAGGTGTTGTTATCAACAAAAGGATATAAGTTTGAGGAAGGTAATGAGGATGTTGGAATTGAAGCTTCAATGAATCCAATTTATGTAGATATTCCATTGCTTTTAAAAGGTAATTTTGATGTAAGTGGAGTTGAAATATATGGCGCATTAGGGCCATATGTAGGTTTTGGAGTAGGAGGTGATATGAAGTACAAAGAGACTTATAATGGAGTAACTGATTATGAAGAAGAGGTTGATATTAAATGGGGAAATGACAAAGAGGAGGATGACCTAAAACCATTTGATGCAGGTCTTTCCATCGGAGCCGGAGCAACTGTTAACCATATTCTTTTTGGAGTAGCTTATGATTTTGGTTTGGCTAATATTTCTCTAGATAATCATAATGGATGGAAGGTAAACAACCGAGTTTTTAGAGTATCTGTAGGTTATGTTTTTGGAGGAGGTGATACTGATAAAAAGTAAACTATTCAATAATTGAACCTTGAGATCTCAAAAGAAATGCGAATCAATATTTATTTGATTCGCATTTCTTTTTGAATTTTCATCTTTCTTCTATGTTCATTTATGATTTCTCTTCAAACTGATACCCATTTAAAAAGTCTTTAATCGACATCCGTTTTTTCCCTTGCAACTGTAACTCTTCCACTTCAATAAATCCATCAAGTGTAAAAAATCGCAAATACTTTTTTCCATCCGTCGTGAAATTACCTGGTTCATTTAAAGGAGCATCGATGCCTTTTTTTGCTTTATAAATTTTTAATTTTTTTCCATCCAAAGTTGTCCATGGAGTAGGGAAGGGATTCATGCCTCGAATGAAATTATAAACCTTTTCATTTGTTTGATCAAAGTTGATTTCGCAAGTATCAGAATGGATTTTTGGAGCCTTGCTAACTTTAGAATTATCTTGAGGTTGCAATGTGTAGTCTTTGCTTTCGATTTTTTTCACAGAAGCTAAAACTGTTTTCGCACCAAGTTCCATCATTCGATCATGAACATCTCCAGTTGTGTCGTCGGGGCCGATAGGCATTTTTTCTTGCATCAACATATCACCAGTATCAATTTCATGTTGAAGGAAAAAGGTAGTTACTCCAGTTTCTTTTTCACCATTGATGACCGCCCAATGGATCGGTGCAGCACCTCGGTAAGCAGGTAAAAGTGAACCATGTAAATTGATGGTACCAATTGGTGGCATATCCCAAACAACAACTGGCAACATTCGAAAAGCAACCACTATTTGCAAATCTGCTTCGAGACTTCTCAATTCTTCCACAAACTCAGGAGCTTTTAAATTCTTAGGTTGTAAAACTTTAAGTCCTTTTTCAACTGCATATTTTTTGACAGCTGATTGAATGACTTTTTTTCCTCCTCTTCCTCCCATCTTATCAGTAGCGGTGATGACGCCGACAATATCGTAACCGTTTTGAACTAAGATATCTAAGCATGGTACCGCAAAATCTGGAGTACCCATAAAAACTATTTTCATTGAATTATTTTTAGCGATTTGTTGAATTTTGGTAAGTTTTAAAATAGTGTGACTTTAGAAAACTTAATGCATCTAATAACTACGAATGTATTGTCTTTTTTTTATAAAAAAAATTAAAAACCCTATTTTTAAAAGGTTTTCTTCATGCTAGAAAACCTATATTTATCGTTTCAAAACAATAACTTTGCAAATCAAATATTGAAACAAACATATTCCGAACAACACAGAAATTATAAAACATTTACAACATGAGAAAAGTAATATTAATTCTAACCAGTTTACTTTTTTTTAGTTCATTTCTTTTTTCTCAAAATGCTATTATCGAAGGCTACGTTTTTGAGACTGGCAATCGAGGATTTTTGAATGAGGTAAAAATTGTAGTTTTGGAAAAAAACTCACGAGCGGTTCGAGGAGAGACGTATACTGATTTTGATGGATTTTTTACTTTAGAATTACCTGTGAGTAAAACTTATGTCATTCAAGTAAGTAAAAAAGTTTTCAAATCTACTGAGGTAGTTCTAACCACCAAAGGTGCTACTCCTGGATCAAAAGTTTTTACAAAAGTAGAAATGGATCGAAAGCCAGGTTATCTTTTTGATGTGACTTTGGCTGAGCGAAGACAGAAAGAAGAAGTGGTAGATGCGATTCAAGGTTCGAAAATTGAAGTTTATAATAATACCAAAAAAGAAGAGATTTTAGTTTTGGATGATTACCAATATCCAAATTTCAATGTAACTTTTGAGCAAGGAAATCACTATACTGTGATGGTTCGAAAAAAAGGTTTTTTTACCAAAAGGATGGAAGCTTACGTCAATGTCAAAGATTGTATTTTATGTTTTGATGGAGTAGGAGATGTGCGTCCAGGAGTGTCAGATGTAATGACTCGAAACAATACAATGGGAACATTGTTGGCTAATGTAGAATTGGATAGAGTGGAGTTGGACAAAAGTATTGAGATTGAAAATATTTATTATGACTTGGCAAAGTGGAATATTCGTGAAGATGCAGCAGAGGAATTAGATAAATTATTGGTGACTTTAAAAGATAATCCAGGTATTATAGTGGAACTTGGATCGCATACTGATTCGCGTGGAAAAAGCAATTACAATTTGGATTTGTCTCAAAAAAGAGCAGAGTCAGCTGTTTCTTACTTAGTCGAAAATGGTATTGATTCGACTCGAATTTCTGCGAGAGGTTATGGTGAAACTAAATTGGTGAATGGATGTAAAGACGGAGTGAAATGTAGTGAAAGAAAACATCAGCGAAATCGTAGAACGGAATTAAAAATCACAGGATTTTTGGAAACGGATCCATATGCAAACATGAGTTTGAGAGAAATTATTGAAGAAGAGGCATTTCAAAAAATGTTGGAAGAGGTTCAAAATCAAGAAATTATAGAAGTGAAAGAAGGGGAAGAGTTACCCGATGAAATTAAAAAAGCTAATCAAAAAAGAAAGGAAGAAATAAAGTCAAAGAAGAATGAAAAAAATGATTTGCCTCAAACTGAAGTGAAAGAGAATAAAACTCAAGTCCCTGTAAAAACAGGTTTACCATTTACGGAAAGTAATGTTCCTAAGACAAAAGTTATTACCTCTACTGAAAATCCAAATGAAACTGTTATCATTGGAGAACCAATCGGTGGAACTGGAAAAGTATTGACAGGTAACGATATTGAAAATAAGATGATAGGAAATAAAACTAAATCCGATAGTAAGATTATTGAGGAGCAGAAGGTAGCAACAAATACAGCTTCTTTAAAATTGAAATCTATTCCTAGAAATTTTAATGGTTATAGTGTGGAGGTGATGGCTACTTTATCGAAACTTCCAAATAGTCATTCTTTATTTACTGAATATGGAAATTTAATTTTGGAACAGACTAAGGATGGTAAATATGCTTATTTGCTTGGTGAGTTTTCAGAAGAAAAAGATGCTAAATCTTTTTTGGGAAACATAGTTTTACCGAGATATCCAAAGGCTACCATTGTTCAATATTTGAATGGAAGAAGAGTAGCGAAATAAATAAATCGACAAATAGTTATTTACAAGGTGGCTCAAAGTTAGCTTTTGAATAGAGTGCCTTTCCTAATTTAAAAATATCAAAATGACAAATCAAAACGAATTCAGTTGGAAGACAAAAGGTAATCAGAAAATTTATGCTTATCGATGGGATGTAGAAGATGCTAAAGCAGTTATTTGCCTAGTGCATGGATTAGGTGAACATCTTCATCGTTATGATCACATGGTAGCTTACTACAATGAGCGTGGTTTTTCGGTGATGTCATTTGATAATATTGGCCACGGAAAGTCGGAAGGAAAAAGAGGACATTTACCTAGTTTTCAAATTTACATGGATAATGTAAGTGAATTGTTAGAAACTGCTGAAAAAGCATATCCATTGTTGCCGAAATTTTTATATGGTCATAGTATGGGTGGGAATATTGTGCTGAATTATGCATTGAGAAATAATCCTTCGATAGCTGGATTAGTTTCATCGGGAGCTTGGATTACTTTGCCAAAAGACCCTCCTGCCTTGCTTGTTGCTGTGGGGAATATTTTGAAATATATTGTTCCAGCATTGCAGCAACCAAATGATTTGGATCCAACAGGTATTTCGAGAGACGAAGCCGAGGTGGAAAAATATTTGAATGACCCTTTGGTTCATGATAAAATTACCATCAATTTTGGAGCAGAAATGTTACCTGCTGCCAAATGGTTAGAAACATATAAAGGTCCAGCGAAAGTTCCTTTTTTATTGATGCATGGATCAGAAGATCGGTTGACTTCTCATGATGGAAGTGTTTTAATGTCAAATAATTTGACGGGCGATGTGACAATGAAATCTTGGAATGGCCTCTATCATGAGATTCATAATGAACCTGAACAAAAGGATGTTTTTGATTACACTATAAATTGGTTGGAGGAAAAAATTACGAAGTGGTCGAATGATACTAAAGAAGATTAAATTTTCTTATTCAAGTTTATGGAACTGTTTCATAAATACAAATTGACGATATTCGAATTCGAGCCATTTTATTAATAATAATATAGATCAGCCTAATAATAAAAAAATCGCTTGCGGCGAATGCCATAAGCGACTGTTTCTGATTTGGTTTTCTGTCTTTCAACAGTTTAGGGGCGTTTAACATTCTGTATGATTTGCTAAAGGGAATTAGCAGAGAGGTTTGGTGTGGTGTTGTGAATAATTTGTAACTCAATAATATATTCTTTGGTTTTCTGTTGTAATCAATTTTTACATATAATTACATTCCAAAGTTATATTTTTACTTTTTGAAATTAATCACCCAAATGGGTGATTTTTTGTTTTAGGGGAAATTTAAAAAAATATTAATTTTTGTTCAATTCGTGAAGTTTTGAGATGGCTGCTGTTCGAGTATTCACTTCTAGTTTTTCAAAAATATTTTTAAGGTGAGTTTTAACCGTATTTACACTTACGAAATTATCTTCAGCTAATTGCTTATTCGTTTTTCCTTCATACAAAGCTGTCAGAATTTCAAATTCTTTTTGAGTTAAATTTGATCTTAAATTTTTATTGATTATTTCAATTGCCCAATTAGTAGGTTTGATACTCCTAGAATAATTAAATAAGGCAATTTCTAATGAAGTAAATAAATTATGTTCTTGAAAAGGTTTAACCAAGTAACCCCATGGATGCGTTAGTTTTGCCATCTCCAATGTTGCTTTGTCACTATAAGAGGTTAAATAAATGAAGGGGATTTTATATTTTTCATTGATGACTTTTGCAATCTCGATACCATCCGTTTTACTTCCCAGATTGATATCAAGTAGGACAATATCTAAATCATATTTTTCCAAAAAACGAAATGCCTGTTCTTTTGAATAGGCAACATCCACCGGCTGATAATCCATATTCGATAAACAATCTCGAATATCTTCTGCAATTAAAGGTTCGTCTTCTATGATTAAGGCTTTGATCGAGGACATTTTTATATGTGTTGTTGTTTTGTAAAAGTATTGTTATGAATTTGGAATTAACAATGAAATTTTAGTTCCATTTTTTCCATCGATCGATAAAACAGCTTCTAGTTTTTGACTAAAAGCTTTGATAAGTCGATACCCTAAAGTCTTATTTTTTTCTAAAGAAAAATTATCGGGTAAACCTTTTCCATCATCTGCAATTGAAAATACTAATTGATTCTCTTCTTTTTTTAGCGATAAATTAATGTTACCTATTTTGTTTTTCTCAAAAGCATATTTGAGCGAATTGGTAATTAATTCATTGATAATTAAACCAAGAGGAATGATAGTATTGACATCTAATTTCACATTCTGAATATCGGAATGTAATTGAATCTGATCATTATCGATGTTGTAAGAATGGAAAAGTCCTTCACTTAATTTTTCGATATAAGCTTTTGCATCTACTCCAATTAAATCATCATCTTGATATAAATTTTGATGAATCAATGCCATTGATCGAACTCTAGATTGTCCTTCTTTCAATGCGTCTAAAGCTGTAGGATCAGAAATGTTTCGAGCTTGCAAAGAGAGTAGGGAAGAGACGATTTGTAAATTGTTTTTCACCCGATGGTGAATCTCTTTGATTAAAAATTCTTTCTCGTTTAATGCTTTGCTTAAAAGCTGATTGTTGTGTGAAAGTTCGAGAGCCTTTTCTTTATTTTTTCTGTAAAGACTAAAAATGATGAAGGATAAAAGACTCCCTAAAATTAAAATGAAACCTCCAACACCAATAGCAATATTTCGATTTGAGAGTTTTTCATTTATGGTAATTTTTTCAGCATCCAATTTTTGAATTTGCAAATCTTGTTCAGCTTTTTGGTATTTAGCGTCAAGGTCGTGAACAATGTAGGATTGTTGTAATTGATAAATTGAATCTTTTAAACGATGGTAATTTTGCAAATTGGAAAATGCTAAATCTGAATTTCCATTTTTTAAATAAAAGTCAGAATA
>CAJQQY010000385.1 GCA_905480595.1 uncultured Saprospiraceae bacterium
GAAAAATAAAGGTTCTCGTCGAGGTGCAATTTTGGCACATTTTTATGAAAAACCTGCGGATTTCTTAGGAACCATGTTGGTGGGGAATAATATCGCATTAGTGGTATTTACGATGTTGATGACTGACATTATTTTGACTCCGTTTATTTCGCATTACTTTGGCATTGAGAATGATTTAGTGATGCTCCTCGTCACTACCATTTTAATCACAATAGTAGTACTCATCTTTGGGGAGTTTTTGCCCAAGACTCTTTTCCGATTATTCGCTGATGACGTTTTATATTTTTTAGCTTACCCTTTGCGGTTTTTACAATGGATACTATTTATCTTTTCTTGGGTGATGATTCGATGTTCGAATTTGTTCCTAAAAGCATTTTTCAAATCAGAGGTTTCTCATGTAGAAAATGCCTTGACGAGAGTTGATCTAGGTGATTTTATCCAAAGTTCAATCACCGAAGAAAACGATGATATTGATACTGATCTTTTTCACAATGTTCTACAATTACGAGAAGTTAAAGTGAAAGAATGCATGATTCCTCGTCCTGAAATTGAAGATATCGATGTGAATGATAGTATCGAAGATTTGGAACAGCTTTTCCGAGAAACTAAATTATCGAGATTGATCGTAACGGAAGATGATATTGATAATGTGCTTGGTTATGTTCACCACGCGCAGATGCTTAAAAATCCAAAAAACATTCGCCGTTTGATTTTGAATATTCCATTTGTTCCTGAAAGCATGCGAGCACAAATTCTAATGAATCGATTTATTAAAACAGGAACTACGATTGCTTGCGTCGTCGATGAATATGGAGGAGTAGCTGGGATCATCACTTTAGAAGATATTTTGGAAGAAATATTTGGAGAAATTGAAGACGAACACGATCAAGAAGAATATATTGAAACGCAAGTCTCAGACACAGAATTTATATTTTCAGGACGTTTGGAAATTGACTACTTGAATGAAAAATATGAGGTATTAGATTTTCCAGAAGGAGAATATGAAACTCTCTCTGGTTATCTCGTTACAACTACTGAGACTATTCCTGAACAAAATGCAGAAATCCTTTTAGAAGGTTACAAGTTTATTCTAGAATTAGTTTCTGATACAAAAATTGAAACAATTCGAGTGGTCAAATTAGATGGCGAATAGGTTGTCGAGATAAAAAACTAAACCTCTACAAATAATCAATTTCCTCAAATCGATTAATGAAAAAATGGCTGACAGACATAATATATTCCTTCCCTGTGCAATTACTTTTTTTGCACTTGCGGAATAATTTGTTACTCATCGGAATGTGGATTTTTGTGGTTTTGCTTTTGACAGGGACAATTGCCGATTTGTATGGAGTTAAATATTTGTTCCTTTCTCCTGAATATATGGACGAAGTTGGCTTCAAGAGTTTCTTTATTTTAGGAGCTGCGTTTGGAAGTTTTTTTATGACTTGGAATTTGACAACTTATCTTTTGGATGCACATCATTTTCCTTTTTTAGCCTCCATGAAACGACCTTTTACAAAATTCATTCTCAATAACTTTATCGTTCCACTTACCTTTCTAGCATTTTATTTTACCTATACTATTTGGTTTCAGCGATACTTTGAGTATTGGTCTGCGGAAGTGATTTTGACGAATCGCGTTGGTTTTTTGTTAGGTGTAGTTTTGATGTTGCTATTGTCTTCTTTTTATTTTCAATTTACGAACAAAGACATTTTTAATTTTTCTAAAAAAAGAAAAGGCAAGACTCCTCCCAACCTCGTCGAAAGTATGGCGCCCAATCGAAGAATTGATCGCATTCAAAATATCAAAAAAGGAACTGTCCGTTGGCGAGTTGATACTTACCTGACCGAATCTTTTCGACCACGAATTGTTCGATCAGTTCAACATTATGATTATAAATTACTACTCGGAGTTTTTAAACAAAATCATTTAAATGCCTTGGTGGTACAATTGATGAGTTTGGTAGCGTTGATTACGATGGGATATTTAATTGATTATCCTATGTTTAGAATTCCTGCAGGAGCAAGTATTCTAATTATATTTTGTGTGGTGATGGCATTATCAGGAGCGATTACTTATTGGTTTGATCGTTGGAGAATTACGGTTTTTGTCTTGCTATTAGTTGGGATTAATTTTCTGACTAAATATGAAAGTTTTAATCATAAAAATAAAGCATATGGTCTTGACTACCAAATGGAACCTGCAAAATATGCCTACGCAGATTTACAAAAAGTATGTACTTCCGAGAATGTAGAAGAAGATAAAGCCGCAACTATTCAAATTTTAGAAAATTGGAAAAATAAATTCCCCGAAGAAGAGAAACCAAAGATGGTGATTGTCTGTGTGAGTGGGGGAGGGCTTAGAGCTGCTGCTTGGGTGATGCAAGTACTTCAAAAAACTGATAGTTTATTGAATGGAAAGTTATTACCTCATACAGCACTACTGACTGGAGCTTCAGGAGGAATGATAGGGGCATCTTATTTAAGAGAGATTTATTTGCAAAAAATACAAGGAAAAGACATCAATATTTATGATCAAAAATATATTGATAATATTTCCAAAGATTTATTGAATTCGATTGGATTTACGATAGCGACTAATGATTTGTTTTTGCCCTGGTCGAAATTCGAAGTAGATGGAAAAATTTATCGAAAAGATCGAGGCTATATTTTCGAAAAGCAATTGAATGAAAATGTTAATCATGTTTTTGAGCAAAAATTAAAAGATTATAAATCGCCTGAAGCAGAAGCTACAATTCCCATGACTTTTTTGACTCCTTCCATTGTAAATGATGGTCGACGAATGATTATTTCTCCACACGGAGTTTCTTATATGACAATTGCGCCGATTGGGGTTGAGCGACCAAATGCGGTAGAAATTGATGCGGTAGACTTTGGGAGAGTCTTTGCAGACCAAGGTGCGCAGGATATGAATTTTGCGACAGCATTAAGAATGAATGCGACCTATCCTTATATTTTACCTAATGTTTACTTGCCAAGTAAGCCTGGAATTGAAGTGATGGATGCAGGTTTTCGAGACAATTATGGGATCAATTCTGCGACTCGATTTATTCATGTGTTTAAAGATTGGATTTCGGAAAATACGAGCGGTGTAGTTTTACTTCAAATATCTGCACAAATAAAAGTTGAGGAAATTGTTCCCAACGATGATCAAGGTGCAATTGAATCAATGTTAAATCCTCTGGGGATCGCAGGACAAATTTTGACTTTGCAAGATTACGAACAAGACACAAATCTTGGATTTATTTTCGACCTTTTGGGAAGAGATAAGTTTGATGTAATTCGATATATTTATTATCCAAAGGATGAAATGGAACGAGCATCTATTTCTTTTCACTTGACAAGCAAGGAAAAAAAGGATGTGTTGAGGTCTTATTTTTTGAAAAAAAATGATGAGAAATTTGCAAGGTTGAGGAAGGCGTTGGAGTGAAGTAAAAAGTGAGCAAGTTTGTACTCTTGGCATATATTATTATCTTTAATGTGATAAAAATATTTTCTTAAAGCTAAACACTAAGTATTATGAACAGCTCTTCAAACCTTTTTCAAACCTTTTTCAAACCGAAGTTTAATAATCGTTTTACTATTCATTTGGATAAGCTCAATTTCAAATGCTCAAACTACGCTTTGTAGTACCTACGGGGATAACATTATAGATTTAGTTCTAGGTGCTGATATAGATCGTTCGGTGGAATTGATTGATGTTACCCTACCAGGTGTAAGTTTTGTTTACAACTCTAGTACAAATACGAATACAGCAACTCTTTCCAATTTAACTATCAGATTTGTGGGTGATTTTGATGTAAATAGTTTGACTGATGTAGTATTTGAAAATTGCATCTTAAATTTTGCTCCCGGAACTGGCATCAATATAGAAGCAGACCATTTTTTAACTTTGGATAATTCAAAATTATTTGCTTGTCAAAGTTTATGGGATGGCATTTGGTTGAATTATAATGCCAAGATTAATACTATGAATAGCACCCATATTGAGGATGCAAAAATTGCTATTCATTCACCTAATACAGCTAATCTTTCGATAACAGATACAAGATTCAATAGGAATGAAATTGGAATTCAGTTGGGAGCTGGATTTCCTGAACCTCCAAACTATCCTGCACCTATGTTTCCTCTATTATCTCCATTTACTAATAATATATTTGAAAATACTTCTGCCATAAATGGAACGGCAAAAGGGAAAATGGAAGCAGGTATTAAAATTATCAATTGCCCTTTTGTTTCTATTGGGACATCAAACCTTGCTTCAAATAGAAATAATTTTATTGAGATTCAAAATGGAATAATTATAGAAAGTTTAGATATGACACCTACTGTGTCAGTTAGGAATGCTCTTTTTCAAGAGGTACTCTTTGATGGAATTCGGGCAACAGAAAGAGCTAATTTAGAAGTCGAACTATCAGAATTTAGCAATTGTGGTGTAAATGGGATTGATTTACCATTTGTTGTCTCTTTTTTAGATGTGAAAGCTTGTACATTTAATTATGATGACATGTTACAAAATCAAGTAAACCCTCCAGATGTATCGCGTTATAATGGGATTTTTTGTGAAGAATATGGTGTTGGTTCAGAAATAAATATTAATGATAATTCCTTTAATATAGAGTTAACTCAAGCACACCAAGATGTGTATGGAGTGAATTTTTCAGGAAATACTTCTAGTTCATTAAACTTAGTTGGCGATGGAACTGATATTAATGTTAATGAGAACAATTTTACAATTTTATTAGAGAGAAATGGATCAGCTGGAGTAAATTTATCAAATGAATTTCCAATTACTTCCTCTATAGATGTTAATGATAATAATTTTACTATTCGAAGAATCCACGGTTTTAACTTTAGTGCTGTAGGGATTCGGTCATCAGGTGAAAAAAATAATCTCACTATATTTAATAATCAGTTTTATACATTATTAGCGTATGATAATTTAAATAATACTGCTTCTGGAATTAGAGTAGAGGGGATTCAATTAGGTGTTGAAAATTCAATATTACAAAATACTTTTCATCCAATAGAAAACGCTCCATCACTTGACTTACATGAAGACTCACAATTTCATGAAGCATTAGAGGTGACTTTTGCACCAGGCTTACTTATTTGTGAAAATGAGATATACTATTGCAGGTATGGGATAAGAACAATTGGAATGAATTCAAGTATAACACTTTCCGAAAATTCCTTTGCCTATGGTTATAATAATTTATGGGTCAATGCTGGATTTATTGGAGAACAGATTCATGAAGGGAATCAATGGTTCTTCCCATTAATTACAGTTGATGGGATTCAATATATTATTTTTACGCCTATTAGAGCAGAGGTGAGTCCTGTAGCTAATGCAATTCTTTCAAAATTCTGGGTGCATACACCTCAGCCTACTTCATACTTTCCTCTTGAAATAGTTCCTAATACAACTAATTTTTTTGAACAATCAGGAGGAACACCCAGTAATAATTGCTTGACAATGTTTACAAGTGACCCTCCAAATGATACACATATCAAAATCGCTAATGGAGAATTACAAGGTTATTCTCTTTCTGAAGCTGATATTTGGTATGCGGAAAGACATTTGTTTCAAGGCTTGATGAATAATCCTAACTATGCATCTTTAAGCCCATTTTTTAATAATTTCCTTAACTCAAATACGAATACAAGTGTTGGAACATTTTATGAAGTAAAAGAAATACTTGATAACACAAACACAACTGACTCAATTCAGCAAGACATCAATAATTATCAATTAAATCTCAAACAATTACTTGCAGATGTTAAGAATATTGAGGAGCAATTTTCAGAGGCAACAAGTAGTCAGGTACTTGAGGATAGAGCTTTTTTATTAAAAGACATTCAAAATACAGATAGTCTAATCAATATAAAATATCAGACTTATTTACAGCAGAAACATAATTTGTATTTACAAGCTTTAAATATTAATGATAGTATTATCACATCTACTTTATATGAAGAGTATCAAAAAGAATATTATAATATCATTTTAAATACAAAAGCCAATCAAGGTAATATTTTAACAGCGAGTCAAGTTGAGAGCCTTATCATTATTGCCGAGGTTTGTCCAAAAATAGGAGGACCTGCTGTTTACCAAGCTAGAAACTCTTTACTGGAATCTGTGGTGGCCAAAATAAATGATAATTATGAGGAGTGTTACCCTATCTCTGACGAAATAGGAGAGATGTCATACAATATTCTAGATGATAAGATGGATCAATCAATTTCTTCTAATTTTTCTGCAAATAATTTACTAAGAGTATTTCCTAATCCTGTAAAAGAAGTTTTGACTATTTCTACTGCGTCAGACAGAAAAGGGAGTATTTGGATTACAAATAGTCAAGGAGAAATTTTAAAAGAAATATCTTTTGAGCACAATTCATCACATAAAATTTCTATTGAAGAAAATTGGTCGTCAGGAATTTATTTTTGTAAAGTGTTATATGATAATGGACATACCAGAATAGTGAAATTTTTTATAACACAATAATTTTTTGTCAGATCCTTCTTTTGATATTTTATCAAAAGAAGGATTTTTTATTTAAAATTCAAGAGAATGAACTTCAAATATTTTAAGATTTTTCTTTTCATCTCCTTTTTAAACCTATGTACTTCATCCCTTTTTGGGCAGGGCAAATGGGATGCTCAATGGATTATGGGATACGATAGTAGCTTGGAGCAATTGGGAGGAGGTACTTTAATAGACTTTAACCTAACTCCTCCTGACGTTTCTTTTTTATTAAAAAAACATAAGTTTGAAGGAGCTAACACAAGTATGTGTGATTCCTTGGGAAATCTACTTTTTTATTCCAATGGTTGTAAAATTATAAATAAGGAACATGAGACAATGGAAAATGGAGATACACTTAGTCCTGGTAATATCTGGAATTTTGTATTAGATTGGTGTGACGATGATGATGGGAGTCCTTTGGCACAAAGTATTTTGGCATTACCTTCTTCAAAAGAGAATGAGTATTTCGTTCCTACTTATAATAGTGATGCAATTTCACTTGGTGATACTGTCGGAACGGTAGTAGGATGGGAACTTTTTCTTAATAAAGTAGATATGAGTCTTAATAATGGACTTGGAAAGGTAGTAGAGAAAAACATTCCTATTTTGGTAGATACTCTTTCAATGAGTTTTTTACAAGCAACAAAACATGCTAATGGAAAAGATTGGTGGGTTATCGCACCAGAGTTTATATCAAATTGTTATTATATTATTCACCTTACTGAACTAGGTGTAGCTAATATCGAAAAACAATGTTTAGGCTATGAACGAAATTGGATAGAAGGATCAGGTCAAGCAACCTTCTCACCTGATGGGACTAAGTATGCTTTATTTCAGCCTGACAATAATCTAAATCTTTTTGATTTTGATAGATGTCTTGGTGAGTTTTCGAATCCTTTAACTATTTCTTTTCCAACAGATACCATTTATCGGGCAGGAGTTGCTTTTTCTCCAAGTTCACGATTTTTATATGCTTTTGCTTATACTAAATTATACCAGTTTGATATGTGGGCAAGTGATATTCCTTCTTCCAAAATATTGATAGATGAATATGATGGATTTGCTGATCCATTTCCTACTACATTCTATATGGCACAGCTTGCTATGGATAACAAAATTTACAATAGTTCGTCAGGTACACATGAGCATATGAGTGTAATACATGATCCTGATAGTTTAGGTACTTTGTGTAATTTTGAACAACATGCTATTCAGTTAGCATCATTAAATTATTGGAGTATGCCTAATTTTGCAAATTATAGACTTGGTGCAACAAATAATCCTTGCTATCCTTTGACCACCACTAATAAAATCGAAGACATCCAATGTTATGGCGAAAGTACAGGCGCAATTGAAATCTATACTTCTAGCGGAATACCTCCTTACACTTATACATGGAATGATTCATCTCTAAATGGAAATAAACAAAGTAATTTACCATCAGGAAATTATGATATTACTATCACAGATGCATTGGACTCTGTTGCCATAATTTCGATTATAGTTTCTCAGCCTACGGAAGCATTATCTATTTCAACAATGAGTACACCCGAATCAGGTTCTTCTCAGAACGGAATGGCGGAAGCACTAGTTACGGGAGGAACACCTCCTTATAATTATTTATGGAAAAAAGATACTGTAATTTTGCAAACGGATTCAACTATTAGCGGTCTTAGTGCAGGGATTTATGAAATAATAATAACTGATGCAAACGGGTGTTCTATTTCCGAAAATGTGGAAATTGACCAAATAAGTTCTACTTCATTACCAATAGAAGAACTTACACTTTTTAATATAAGTCCGAATCCATCTAATGGAGATATTCTGATAGAGTTGAATTTGAAAACTCCTTCAGAATTATCTGTAAAAATAATTACAGCAACAGGAGAATTAAATCAAGTCATTTGTAGAAAAAGAAAAGTGGAGAGAAATTTATCTATACCAATCAAAGACCTTCCCAAGGGGGTATTATTTGTAGTTGTAAAAATTGGAGACAAGAGACAGGTTAAAAAAATGATTGTATTATAAGAATGATGAGAAATTTGAGCGCTTGAAAAAGCCTTAGAATAACGATTTAAGTATAAGATTTTGAGAAGTGGTCTTAACAAGCTAGTTCGTCAACCTTCTCAAATCCTTATTGGATATTCCCATTTACCCTTCGTAGTAAATCCGATAAACCACATCCGCCATATCATCCGACAATAAAAGCGATCCATCTTTCATAAATTCCATATCCACAGGTCGCCCCCACACTTCGCCATCGTCATCTAGCCAACCATCTGCGAAAGTTGCAGAACTTTTGACTTTATCATTTTCATCTAAAGTCAAAAGAGCCAATCGGTAACCTTGTTTTTTTGTTCGATTCCAAGAACCATGTTCGGCTACTAAAATTTGCTTTTCATATTTTTTTGGAAAATTACCAGCAGGGATAAACTCAATCCCAAGTGGTGCAACATGCGCTCGCAATACTTTTGCCGGAGGCGTAAAACCTTCACAAGTATGTTTTGAAATTTCATCATCATTTTCAGGCATGTCTCCTTGATGGCAATATGGATAACCGAAATGCATTCCATCTTTTGGTGCATGATTCACCTCGCAACCTGGCTTGTCGTCGCCCCACCAATCTCGACCATTATCTGTAAACCACAATTCTTCATTGTCAGGATGCCAAGTAAAACCAACCGTATTTCGAATACCTTTTTGCACAATTTCTCGGCCAGTTCCATCTGGATTGATTCGAGTAATAGATGCATAAATTTTTTCTCCTTCAGCTTCTTTATCACAAATATTACAAGGAGCTCCAACGGGAACATATAATTTACCATCTGGTCCGAACGAAATAAATTTCCACCCATGATGAGATTCTGTGGGATATTTATCATTGATAACTGTTGACTTAGGATTGTCTAAGGTATTTTCGATGTCCTCGAATTTATGGATACGGCTCACTTCTGCGACATACAAATCACCATCTTTAAAAGCAACGCCATTTGGCATATTCCAGCCTTTAGATAATTTATAATGTTGACCATTTTTTACTGCAGTTACCACACCTTTCTTACTCATCGTTCCAACAAAAAGTGTTTCATTTGGAGTCAAAGCTAATGATCTTGCTCGATCAATTCCTTCCGCATATACTTCTACTTTAAATCCCTCAGGTAATTTTATTTTATCCAGCGGAATCTTATCGTACTCTTTTTTCGTAGGTTTAGAGGTGCCACCTTTTTTCTTAGATTCGGTCTTTTTAATTTCATTTTTCATGTTGGTGACTGCGATTGTATCAGGTGTCTCATTTCCGCAACTCCAAGTAAAAAAACAAAGGAACAAGAGAATAATATTTTTCATGATTGTTGACAATTTTATTTTTTTTGGAAAATTTAATCTAGCAAATCTAATCATTTATAGAATATAAAAAATAAGACAGTTTAAACATTCTACCTTATGTTTAGTTTGAACTCTTATAAAAAATAGTTTTTACACAGGAAATTTAAGAAGCTAATTATCAATTAATCGAAAATAATCAATACAATGAAAAAAAACTTACTTCCTCTTTTTTTATTTTTCTCATTTGCTGCATTTTCCCAAGGGTGGGGAGGTGGAGGAAAACAGTCCAACCAAATTAAGGGAAAAATAACAGGCCAAATTCTGGATTCCTTATCTAATGAGCCTGTAGAATTTGCCACAGTCGTTTTGATTAATTCTGAATTTGGAAAACAACTCGATGGGGTGATCACAGATGATAAAGGAAAATTTAAATTTTCAGATGTTGCGTTGAAAGAATACGAAATAGAAGTTTCTTTCATCGGTTACGTTCCTCGAAGATTAAAAGGAGTAAAACTGACCAAAAAGAAACCTGACCTTAATTTAAAGGATATTTTTATCATTCCATCAAGCCTTAGTTTGGCAGAAGTGGAAGTAACTAGTGAACGTTCACTCATTGAAAATAAGGTAGATAAAATTGTTTATAATGCAGAGCAAGATGTGACGAATGCTGGAGGTGATGCTACGGATGTTTTGAGAAAAGTTCCAATGTTGACCGTTGACCTGGAAGGGAATGTTTCATTGCGAGGAAGTCAAAATGTTCAAATTTTAATCAATGGAAAACCTTCAGGAATATTTGCGAATAGTGTTGCAGATGCCCTTAAGTTAATTCCGTCGGACCAAATTAAGAAAGTAGAAGTAATCACTTCTCCTTCTGCAAAATATGATGGAGAAGGAAGTGGTGGAATTATCAATATCATTACTAAAAGAAAAAGTATTGAAGGGTTTAGCGGTTCAGTTAACTCATCAGTAGGGACTCGACAAAATAACGCAGTTGTTAGTTTAAGTGCCTCGCGAGGAAGAGTTGGATTGAATGGAAGTGCTTCAACTTATTATTCATGGCCACGAGTAGGAGAACTTAGTTTTAATAGTTCACAAACTATAGATGGGTTTACGAATGAATTAATGCAGTCAGGAGATAGCGAAACGAGTCGTCTTGGTTTCAATGGAAAGTTTGGAGCTTATTATGATATCAATGCATATAATAGTATCAATTCTAATATTTCTTTTAATGGCTATACATCTAATAATGATGGAGAAACAACTACTACTAATATCTTACCATCAATAGATTTTCAAGAGACATATAGTAGAGCAACAAATGCAGATGCTCTCTTTAGTGGATTTGATTGGACAACTGATTACAAAAAAACTTATGATAAAGAAGGACAGGAATTAGTATTTGCCTATCAGTTGAGTGAAAACACTAATGATAGGAGTTCGGATTTAAGTCAAGATTCTTCATTTGCTTTTTCACGAATTTTAGAAGAAAATGTAAATGATGGAAAAAATATCGAGCATACTCTTCAGGTAGATTACACGCATCCTTTTTCGAAAAAATTGAAAATGGAAGTCGGAGCTAAAACAGTTATCAGAGATATTAAAAGTGATTTCAGTTCTAAAAACTTATTGACGAATAGCTTAAATGATGATCGGACTGATGTTTTTAACTATGATCAAGATGTGATGGCGGGTTATCTTTCTTTCAATGCCGAGTTAACGAAGAAATATAGTTTGACGGCAGGGGCTCGATACGAGTACACTAAAATAGGAGGTGACTTTGATTCGGGAGAGGTTCAGCCATTTAGTAGTGACTATGATAACTTTTTGCCGAGTGTTATTTTATCTAGAAAATTAAAAGGATTTAGTTCAATAAAAATAAGTTATAATAAAAGAATTCAACGACCTAGTTTATTTTACATAAATCCTTATCCTGAAGTAAGTGATCGTCGAAATACTACAGAAGGAAACCCAGAATTAAAGCCAGAGATCACTCATCAATTTGATTTATCGTACAATACTTTTGTAAAAGGAACGGTTCTTTACGCTTCGGTTTATTACAAATATACAGATGATGCGATCGAGAGTATTTTGAATCCTATTTCATTAAACGATAGTACTGTTATATCGAATACTTCATTTGCGAATATTGGAACACGAGAGAATTTCGGAGTTAACGTTTTTAGTTCTAAAACGATCAAGTTTTGGACGATCAGAGGAAATGTAAATGCTTCTGTATATTCAGGAAATGGTGTTTTAAATGGAGAGGAAGTAAGTGCAACCGCTCTAGTTTATAATGCATTTGTAAGTTCTTCTTTTAATTTCAAAAAAGGATGGAAAGCAGAAATATGGGGATTTTGGAATTCACCAAGACAAACTTTACAAGGATTTAATCCATCTTTTTCTATGTACAGTTTAGGGTTTAGAAAGGAGCTTTGGGACAAAAGGGGAAGTGTTGGAATCAATATGATCGACCCATTTAATAAAATTAAAAACTTTAGAACCGAGCTTGAAGGAGATAATTTCTCTCGGACAAGTAATTATGGATTACCTTTCCGAAGCTTTGGAATTAATTTTAGTTACAAATTTGGTAAACTAGACTTTAAGGCGAAATCAAGAAAAAGTTCTATCAAAAATAATGACCAGAAACAAGGCGAAAGTGGCGGTGGCCTTGGTGGCGGCGGTGGCGGAGGTCAAGGTGGTGGTGGTGGCGGTGGAAAGTAGTAGGATTTTCCAAGTCATTCTATCTCAAAAAGCCAAAACGAAATCAATCGTTTTGGCTTTTTTTATGGAAAATATTTCTAACTTCAACTTTCAATTTTTACTGAAAATTACAAACAATGTAGTTTTCTTTTTGTTTTAAACACAAAATCACTAACAAAATATTATCAATGTTTCCAGAAGCATCCATAGATCAACTTAATAAAATGAGTGAGAATACCATGGTCGAAAACCTTGGCATTAAATTCACTAAAATCGAAAAAGATCAAATCACAGCAACGATGCCTGTCGATCATCGAACTGTCCAACCGATGCGATTATTGCATGGAGGTGCCTCCGTTTCGCTTGCAGAAACGATTGGAAGTGTTGCTTCAGTTTTGTTGATTAATCCCAAAACACATTCTGCCGTCGGAACTGAAATTGGAGCAAGTCATATTAAAAGTGGAAAAGAGGGAACAATAGTTACAGCTGTCTGCAAACCAATTCATATCGGTCGAACTTCTCATGTTTGGGAAATAAAAGTTACGAATGACCAAGATCAATTAGTAAGTTTGGTTAGATTTACTACACGAATTATTGAAAGAAGAAAGTAATGGGAAATACGATAAATTCATATCTAGAAAAAAATATTCCATTTGCACTTTTTAGAGCGCCCAATCAATCGGTAAGATTTGTTGCTCAGATGAGTTCGTTGCAAGCAGAAAACAAAATAGAAGAATCAGGTTTTCATTTTGCGCCATTTTCTGAAAGAGAAAAAGTTCCTCATTTTGTAATTAAAGATGATGTAAGTGTAGTGTTAGGTAAAGGGGAATTAATTCCTAACCCTACGAATTCTAAATTAGAAATTCCGTCATTTTTGGAAAATAAAAGCAGAATACATATCGTCGATTTTCCAACCTACCAAAATCATATTCAAGCCTATTTAGATTTTTTCGAAAAGAATGGAACGCAAAAAGCAATCTATAGTCGAATCAAAGAAGCAGCACTTTCTGAAGATTTTGATTTAATTTCTTTTTTCGGAAAAATTGAAAAAGCATATCCAAGAGCAATGGTTTATGTGGTCAATTTGCCAGGACTTGGCTTGTGGTTAGGTGCTTCGCCTGAAAAATTATTGACCTACAAAAATGGAATGGCCGAAACAGTTGCGCTAGCAGGGACACAGAGAATTTTGGATAATAAAAATGTTGAAAATCTAACTTGGGGAGAAAAAGAAATAGAAGAACATGGAATGGTCGTAGATTATATTTTTGAAAAAATAAATAACAATAATTTAGAAATTTTAAATCGTTCTGAAACCTACACTTCGCAAGCCGGAGCAATGGCTCACTTAAAGCAAAGATTTGAAATAAGAATAACAAAATCAGAGTTGCCTAAGTTTATCCAAGACTTGCATCCGACACCAGCCGTTTGTGGTTTACCAAGAGAAAAATCTTTGGATTTGATTTATAAAACAGAACCATATGATCGAGAATATTATGCTGGGTATTTAGGAATGGTGGAAGAAGATGCAGTTGATTTTTATGTCAATTTACGGTGTATGAAAATTCATGAGAATACAGCTGCACTATTTGTAGGAGGAGGAATTACGGCTAACTCAGATGCAAAAAAAGAATGGCAAGAAACAGAACTCAAAGCAAAAACTTTACTAAATATTTTAGACTCTGTAGCTGCTAGCTTTAGCTGGCAGTAAAAAAAAGTTCCAATTTTTTTATCAAAAAATACGCCCGACTAAAGTCAGCCGCTACATGACAACTAACAAAACCAACATATCATCTCTGGTCGAAATTTGCGCCCAAAAGGGTATCACAAGAATCGTCTTATCCCCAGGCTCTCGAAATTCTCCACTCGCTATCGCCTTCAATCGTCATCCAAAAATACAATGCTATGTGATCGTTGATGAACGAGCTGCCGCATTTTTTGCCTTAGGTATGGCACAGCAAACGCAGCAAGCAGTTGCTATCGCATGCACCTCAGGAAGTGCTGCATTAAATTACGCACCAGCTATCGTCGAAGCATTTTATCAAAGAGTTCCATTAGTTGTTTTGACCGCAGATCGACCCATCGAATGGATCAACCAAGGAGCAGGACAAACCATTCATCAGAGAGATATCTTCAAAAATTATATTTTAAAAAGTTACGAACTGACTCAAGAGGCCAAACCCAAAACGGAAGATATTTGGTTTAATGATCGACAAATAAATGAAGCAATTAATCTTGCATATTTTCCCAAAAAAGGACCAGTTCACATCAATATTCCCTTGAGAGAACCTTTATATGATTTGGTGGAAAAAACAAATCATATTCCTAAAATTCAAGAGTTAGTAGAAGTTGAAAATACACTTTCCAAAACTGTTTTTGAAAAATTAAAAACTACGTGGGAAGGATCAAAAAAGAAACTTATTCTTTGCGGATTGATGGAGGAAAATGAACAATTGAATACCGTTTTAGAAAAATTAGATACAGATCCGTCAGTCACAATTTTGACAGAAACAACTGCGAATCTTTGGAGCGAAAAATTCAATCCGTGCATCGACCGATTAATCACCACCATTGAAAAAAGAGAGGAAAAGAAATTTGCTCCCGAAATTTTAGTAACTCTTGGCGGAGCAATTATTTCAAAAAAAATAAAAGCACTTTTTCGAAGATTGCAGCCTAAAGAGCATTGGCATTTTGATATCGCAGGCGAAGAAATGGATACTTATCAGTCACTCACTAAGACTATACGAACGAGTCCTGAGTATTTTTTTGAAAAACTAAATGCAGAAAATTCATTGGTGAAAAGTGATTTCCAAAAAACATGGAATGATCGAAATGACTACACTAGAAAACGCCATAACCAATTTCTTAAAAAAGTTAAATTCTCAGATTTCAAAGCATATGAAATCATTTTGAAAAATATTCCCATAGGTAGTAATTTCCAAATGGGAAATAGTGCAGGTGTTCGTTATGTTCAGCTTTTTGATCAACGAAAAGATTTATCTTACCATTCTAATCGAGGAACTTCTGGAATCGACGGAAGCACTTCTACCGCCGTTGGTGCAGCTGTGGCTAGTGGAAAACCAACGACTCTAGTCTGTGGAGATTTAAGTTTTTTCTATGATATAAATGGATTGTGGAATCCATATTTACCTTCCAACTTGCGAATTATAATTATCAATAATTCAGGAGGAGGAATTTTTAGAATTATTCCAGGTCCATCGACGAGTGATGAATTAGATGAGTTTTTCGAAGTGACTCAACAACGAACAGCTCAGCCAATTGCGAAAATGTATAACTTAGATTATCAAAAAGCAGATAGTGTTGAAAGTTTAGAAAAAGTACTTCCTAAGTTTTATCGGAAAGGGAAAAAAGCAAAAATTCTAGAAGTCTTCACCCCTCGAAAATCTAATGATAAAATTTTACAATCGTATTTTGAATTCTTGAAAAAAAACAATGAGAGGTAGATAATAACGTAATGATCTGCTTACTAAAATAATAATTACAAAAAATGAAAACCTCATTCCTCCAAGCCACTTTCCAAAAACACACTCTTGAATTCAAGCAAGCTAGTGGAACTTCTCGTGGTATTTTGCGCATCAAAGAAAGTTGGTTTATTGTTTTAAAAAATGAAAAAACTTGGCAATGGGGAATTGGTGAATGTGGTTTGCTCAAAGGATTGAGTGCAGATGACAGACCTGATTATGAAGAAAAATTGAAAGAAGTTTGCGATAATATTTCCAACCTAAATTATTGGTTAGATGATGGATTATTAGAATTCCCTTCGATCCAATTCGGTTTAGAAATGGCATGGAAAAGTTATCAAGCTGGAGATAAGTTTCAGCTTTTTCCTTCCGAATTTACCGAAGGTGAGAAATCAATTCCAATCAACGGATTAGTGTGGATGGGTGAAGAAGATTTTATGCGTCAACAAATCGAGGATAAATTAACTCAAGGTTTTGATTGTGTAAAAATGAAAATCGGAGCCATTGATTTTGATACTGAGATAGCTTTGCTAAAAAATATCCGGAAGCGATTTTCCAAAAATGAAATTGAAATCCGAGTAGATGCCAATGGAGCATTTCAACCTGGTGAAGATGCTTTGCAAAAATTAAATACACTCGCAAAGTTAGATATTCATTCCATCGAACAACCAATTCGACAAGGACAAATCGAAGAAATGGAAGACCTTTGTTGCAAAACGCCGCTTCCGATTGCCTTGGATGAGGAGTTGATTGGTGTGTTTAAAAAGGAGGAGAAAGAAGATTTGATTACTTTTATTCAACCTCAGTATATCATTTTAAAACCGAGTTTTGTAGGCGGATTTCGAGGTTCACAAGAATGGATTGATGCAGCAGCTCGCTATAATATTCCTTGGTGGATCACCTCTGCGCTCGAAAGTAATGTAGGATTAAATGCGATTGCGCAATGGACTTTTTCTTTGGAAAATGATATGCACCAAGGGTTGGGGACAGGAGCGTTGTATACTAATAATTTTCCATCGCCACTTTTTGTTGAGCAAGGTGGATTACATTTTGATCCAAAAGAAAAGTGGGATTTACGATTGTTGAATATTTAATAAATGTATCAAAAATTTCGAAATATCATTTTGGATGGAAAAGAGTTTGAAGTAGATGAACTTCAAAAACTTAGGTCTTCTTTATCTTGGAAAGATGATATTTATAACTTCATCCGAGAATGGCTAGACCAAGAGCCAACAATCAAAGCCCAAACTTCAGGTACCACAGGAACTCCCAAAACAATACTTTTACAAAAAAATAAAATGGTCGCCTCTGCCCTTAAAACAGGTGAGTATTTTAATCTTCAAAAAAATGAAAAAGCATTGTTATGTCTTTCCCCAAATTATATCGCTGGGAAAATGATGATTGTTCGAGCTTTCGTTTTAGGGCTAGATTTAGTCCTCGTCGAACCTTCGGGAAGTCCTTTAAGAAACACAGAATTTGAAAAAATAGATTTTGCTGCAATGGTACCTCTTCAAGCTCTAAATTCATTTCAAAAGGAAAAAGAGTACCTGCAATTTCAAAAAATAAAAAAAACAATTATCGGCGGTGGAGCAGTAAGTAAAACACTTCAAAATTTTATCCAAAAAGAAAAAAACAACTTCTACGCTACCTACGGAATGACCGAAACCATCACTCACATTGCTATCAAAACACTACGTAGCAATCTGCTTCAGCAGACTCCCCAAAAAGGGGACGGCGGATTTTTCGAAACACTCCCCAACGTCCAAATCGAAAAAGATGAACGTGGCTGCCTAGTTATCAATGCCCCTGATGTCGCAGAAGAAACAGTTATCACCAACGATTTAGTCGAAATCATCTCCCCCACAAAATTCAAATGGCTCGGCCGTTTTGATAACATCATCAACACAGGCGGAATAAAAGTAATACCCGAAAAAGTAGAAGCATTGTTAGAGAAATATTTAGACCGCAGATTTTTCATCAATAGTCAACCTGACGAAATACTTGGACAACGAATAATTCTAATTATAGAAGGAGAAGTTTTTTCTCAAAAAGAAAGCAAAGAATTAAGTAGTTTTATGAAAAATAACTTAACTAAATTCTCCATTCCCAAAGCAGTTTTTTTTATTGAAAAATTTGTAGAAACTGATTCTGGAAAAGTAAAAAGAACAGCCACAAAAGAACTTTTATGAAACTCCATCTTCATCGTTTTCAACTCGAAACTAAGACTCCTTTTAAATTATCAAGAGTAACTTATAATGTTCGCGAATTGCTTGTAGTCGAATTGCAAGAAAATGGTTTTAGTGGTTTTGGCGAAGCTTCCGATCATTCATTTTACGAAGTTAAAATAGAAGAGATGTGGGAAGTTTTGGAAAGCTTAAAGCCGATTATTGAGACTAACAAATTCGACACACCCGAGGAGTTTTGGAAAAAAATGAACCCATATTTGAAAGGTCATTCATTTGCACAATGTGCGTTGGATGTCGCTGCTCATGATTTGTTTGGTAAGAAAATGGGAAAGCCACTTTATGAATTATGGAATCTGAAATTAGAAAACTTACCCATTACGGATTATACCATCGGGATCGATACGCCTGAAAAAATGGTGCAGAAGATGCAAGCTACATCTTGGTCAGTTTATAAAATTAAATTAGGTGTCCCCCAAGATTTAGAGATAATGAAAGCGTTGCGAGCAGCAACTGATGTACCTTTTCGGATTGATGCTAATTGTGGATGGACTGTTGAAGAGACTATTGAAAAGTCTATTGAGCTTAAAAAGCTAGGTGTAGAATTTATTGAGCAACCATTGCGAGGAGGAGAGTTTGACGAGATGAAGAGAGTCTATGAAAAAAGTGCTTTGCCAATATTTGCCGATGAAAGTTGTGTGAGTGAAAGTGATGTGGCGAAATGCGTCGACCGATTTCATGGGATCAATATTAAGTTAATGAAATGTGGGGGATTAACACCTGCTCGAAGAATGATTGCTGAAGCTAGACAATTGGGATTGCAAGTGATGGCAGGTTGCATGATGGAATCTTCGATTGGAATTTCTGCTGTGGCACAATTACTTCCTTTGCTTGATTATATAGATATGGATAGCATTCTTTTAATTAAAAAAGACATTGCGGAAGGAGTGAAAATTTTAGAAAATGGAGAAGTCGTTTTCCCAAAAGAAAATGGAATCGGCGTAAAATTATTATCTTAAGGAACAGTTCAATAATAAATGCAGATTCTTGGCTGCTTCTTTTGCCCTTATCTTTCACTTTGAATTCAATCATTTATCCAGATAAAATCATGCTTTCAAAACAAAAACTAAGAACAAAATAAGCGACCCAAAAATCTGCATTTATTAATGTACCGTTCCTAAAATAAATGAGCTGCAACTTTTTTAAACTCTCCTTGACCCTTTTTAGTGAGGTAAGGAAAAAGCATTCCAAATAAAATATCATTCTGGCTGTTTACATTTTCAGTTACCTTTTTTTTGCGATAAATAGCTAAAGTGTTGAGCCATGCATCACTAAAGTTAATCATTCTTTTTGCTAAAAAATCATACTCTTTTTCGAAAAGAGGAAGCCGCATTTTCTTTTCATCAATCAATGTTTGAAAAAGAAACATACTTCCTTTCAATCTTCTTTGATAAGCCTTTTGGAAATGCATCCTGATATCTTCATCTTCTCTTAATATTCCATCTAAATCAGTCCAGAAAAATTTATAAGCGATCATTCTTTCCATACTTGTTTTCATGCTGTCAGAAACAAATTGGAGTGTTAGATTCTGTTCATGAATATCATCAACCCTTTTGTCAAATACCTCAACCATATCGAAGTACAATTTCTTAAGCAATTCTTTTCGTGTTTTAAAATGATAATTCAGATTGCCTGAGCTCATGTTGAGTTCTTGTGCAATCATTCTAATCGTAACATTAAAGTATCCGTATTTATTAAAAAGCAGCCGAGCGGCATTCTGTATTTTTTCTTTAGTATTTTTCATTAGTAAACTTGTCCTAAACTTAAATTTTTAGTAAATTTGTCCTAAAATTAGTAAATAATATGAAATCATTGTATAAATCACCTGAACATAAAAAGGCAATTCTAGAAATTTATCAGGAGAAATTAGATGAACTAAATGTAGATTATCGTTTTGAAGAGGTAGAGACGGAATTTGGAATAACTAATATTGTTGTAACAGGAAGTTCGAATAATCCACCCTTAGTGTTGGTTCATGGATCAAATGGATGTGCCCCAATTGGGTTAGAAATATTTCCAAAACTTGCTCAGAAGTATCAAGTGTTCGCAGTAGATGTAATTGCCCAACCAAATCGAAGTTCAGAAACTCGACCTAGTATGAAAGATAATTCTTACGGGAAATGGATGAATGAAGTGATGGAGAAAATGAATTTGACAGGTGTGACAATTGTTGGCTTCTCATTTGGAGGATTGATTATTTGGAAAACTCTTGCAGAGGATGAATCTAGAATTAAAGAGGCATTTTTAATTTGCCCAGCAGGAATTGTTAATGGGAATCCTCTGAAGGCAATTTTTAATGTTTTTATTCCAATGAAAAG
>CAJQQY010000386.1 GCA_905480595.1 uncultured Saprospiraceae bacterium
CAACTCAACGTTTCTGTGTTTTCCCATTCAATGGAATCTAGGTTTGAAGGAAGGTTAGTGATTTGTAAATCAACACTTTCCCCTACAGCAACTATTGTACTTGGCGAAGCAGTAATTCCTATTTCAAAATCGGAACCTGAAACAACTGAGACTTGCGTTTCATATTCACAGAATCCATCTGTCAAATAAATGGTGTATTCGCCAGGTGCAACATTTTCAAAAACGGGACTACTTTGGAAATTAATATCATCTAAACTATAAGTCCACTCTGATCCAATTGGATCTAAAATTTCTATTCTTCCATTATTTTCGCCTATACAAATTTCACCTAAAACATCAGTAACAACATCAAAATCATTATCTTCTGGAATTGTTGCAGTCCCAACAATAGTACAATTATTTCCATCTGTGATCGTCACATTATAATTACCTCCTGATTGATTACTAATCATTGGAGTATTTCCTGAACCTGGAACATCCCAATTATAAGAGAATGGAGTTTGCCCTGAATTAATTATAATTGTTGCCGAACCATTATCGGCTCCTGGACATGCAGGAGTACTATTGATATCAAAATCCGTTTCTGGAAAATTTTGCAAAGTGATCGTATGAGTAGAGTCACAGCCATTGGAAGCAATCAAATCTTGCGTATAATTTCCAGGAGTCGAAATTACTTGACCATCAATAATAATACTTCCTCCTACACAAACAGAAAAATCTTCTTGCGTTTGATAAGAGGTCGTTTGAGTTACAACAGTATCCAAACTATAGCACCCATCGTCAGTCCATGCAATTAAAATATATTGAAAATCTCCTGGAGGGCAAGCTGTTACTGTTTTACACGTATCGCAATCCAAGTAATCTGAAGGTTGCCATTCATAGTGGTCAAAGAAATTTCCTTGAACGGTAAACGTCACACAAGTAGGCGGACAAAAAGTAGCTACCTGTGGTTCAACTGTGGCAATCGTAGGTTCTAGTCGAGTAATCTCAATGGTATCACTTTGTATATTACCACAAGAGTCCAAAACATCCACCCAATATTTTCCTTCTCCAAAAACAGTATAAGTGCTATCCGTCCAACCATCTTGCCACTCATAACTAATGAACCCACTTCCTGCATTTAATTCAATTACTCCATTGTCGCAAATAGTAATATCTGGGCCAAGGTCAAGTTCTATTGGTGGATTTCCAATCAAAATAAAACTATCAATATTATTTGTGTAGTCACACTCAGCGATGGAAGTTACTGGAAAATCCGTTAATAAATCATATGGCCCAACCAATGACGCATCATCATTAACGACTACATAGATTACTTGATTATATTGTGGCGCAATATAAAACCCAAGCGTCAAACAAGTATCTGGATCAATATTTTGACCTAACTCCACGGTAGTCAAAACAGTTGCATTCGTAGAAGTTGGATCGCTATCATAAAAAGTAATTGGCATTTCATTTGTCAATCGTAAATCTCCTTCATTGCAAATTTCCAACTGAACATAAAAACTATCAATGCCACATCCGAAGCTATCAACACTCACCGTAGCATCTGGAATTGGAAATTGCGGATTAGCATATTGAGTTAAAAAATTATTTAAAACAATACTATCACCTACCACATGATGTTCTTGTTGATCAATTGGAATACTTAAATCATCATTGATATTCACATTAAAATAATTGTGCTGATTCCAAACCGAACGGGTTGAAACCCAAGGTGCATTCAACGAACCATAAGCTCTAAGTTCTCCGACACAACTACATAATAATTCTGTTTCACCATCAGCATCAACATCAACCACAACTGGATATTCTACTCTCGTCAACGAAGAACAAAATTCCGAAGCCAGTTCAGTTCCAGTTGCTCCATCCAAAATTCGAAGGGTAGTTTGATCTCGATAAACCACTTCATATTGTCCATCATTATTAAAATCAAAAACGGTACTTCCTGTTTGACCTGAACCATCATTGGTTACGATTGACCAAAGTGTATTCAATCCAGTTGCTCCGTCCCACTCATAAACTGTATAAAGAGTTTTATTACAAACCCCAAATTCTACTTGCCCATCTCCATCAAAATCTGCAATATTGGCTTGAGAAATTTCTCCATCACCGGTAGAAATATTATTGACATTGACGAGGTAAGTTGGAGTTTGAATATCCCAGATTTGGATGCCTGCAATCGAAGCATTAGCGGCATCATTGGAAGTAACAAGTGCATCCAAATCCCCATCATTATCAATGTCAGCAATACTTGTTCGACCATCTTTTCCACTCGACATTTCTACTTCGATATTTACCGAACTATTCGAAGGAAGTACTGGATCGATATCAACTGAATAAACTGCCGTTCCTGCAACTATCTCTAAACCTTGGCAATTTGCACAAAAATCATCTGGCAAAACATCAACTGCAACAGAGTACGCAACAGCTCGGTTATGCATTTCTCCAATTCCATTTTGATCTTGAATTCCACGTCGATTATTGGCTCCTCCTTCGGTAATTAACGTTCCATCTAAACCATTAAAAATTTGATTTCCAACATAGACTTCTGCAATTCCATTCCCATCAAAATCTGCTGCACTTGCTGTATTTGCATCTTCAATGATATCGTAACCTGCAACAGCATTCGACATCCATTTCTCCACATAAGTGGTTCCATCAAATTCATAGCAAACTATTCGACGACGAACATCTCCTGTAATTATCCCGCTTCCTGCATAATTTTGATTAGCAAAATTATCACTTGCTTGGAAAAATATTTCTACTCTTCCATTGCCATCTAAATCTGCAATGGAAGGCCCACTATTAATATATCGGAATGCGGGAGTAGTAATTACCGTTTCAATATTTCCACTTGCTCCATCAACAATAATGATATTTGGCCAAGGCGAACCGCTGCCACTTGTACATGGTTTCCCCAAAATTTCAGGAACTCCATCACCATCGACATCACCCGTAATTGGAGTATTATATCCACACCAGCTTTGTCCTGAATTTTGAGTTGTCCATTCTAATTCGAGTTCAAAATCAGAAATACCTCCTGCGTATTCACAATCAATTGGGCAATCAGCATAATAAAAATCTTCACACAAATTTTCTCCACAACAATCTGGATCGTAACAATCTACCAATCCATCACCATCGTCGTCAATACCATTATCGCAGATTTCAGCACAAAGGCTGATGCAAAAAGTATTATTGTCTAAAGAATTTTCAACTACCGGAACAGTATTATCAGAAAGCGTAGTTGGATTAGAATATTCAGTTAAAGTTCGATCATAACTTACAGGGTTAGCAACATCTGAAACCGTAACATTCAAATCTGTTACGAGCGAACAATCTGAGGAAATATTTCCATTCCAATCCGTTTTAATTAAAAACATATCTTGATCCCCATTTCCAAAACTTGTCGTTATT